>NZ_DASWWZ010000230.1:0-13029 GCF_036405755.1 Schlesneria sp. | reverse complement strand
CAGTTCGCTGGCCCTCATTGGAATCAGCGACATTCATCACATGAATGCGCTGAAAAGTCTGCTCGCGTCTGCCATCAATGGAACGTCCGTGGCCGTGTTTGTCTATAACGGCAAGGTCGACTGGTCGTACGCCGTCCCGATGATCTTTGCGGGGATCGCGGGGGGCTTCATTGGTGCGAGTATCGCACGTAAGCTCGACCAGAACGCAGTCCGGTGGGTTGTCGTTTGTATCGGGTTCGGATTAGCCACTTACTACTTCACTCGTGTCTATCTCCCTTCTCAATTCAATGCGTGATATGCGCATTGAATTGAACGGCTGGGCATTGGCAACAGATCCGTTCAAGATACGCCCAAGAATCCCTCACTCGGGCTTCGTGTCCCGGGGATCCTCTTCGCTGTTACAGCGAAGTAGAGGGTCGCGGCGGCGGGAACTCAGTTTGCGCTTACCGGGCCTCTGTGCCGCGACTCATGACGGTGATAAGAGCCGGATCCCGATTTGAGCTGATCGCCAAACAGGGAGCGAATCCACCCGCAGAGAATTGCCTGGCCTCGATCCGAAAGGTGAATGCCGTCCACTGTCGCCCCCCCAGTGGTCAGAATGCTGGTGAACTGCCGTTTCGGGATGAGCGAAACGCGATGTCGTTGCGCTTGCCGTCGCTGGGCAAGACCATAACCGCCCGAGAATGGGGGCAGCGGCAGCTCGAGCATGACAATCGATCGTCCGGAGCGGGTCACTTCTGTTAGTAGCTGATCCAGGTCCCGTTCAAAGGTCTCGACGGGAAGTCCTTCCAGCATGTCATTGCCGCCAATTTCGAGTACGACGAGCCCGTCTTCGTCGGCGAGTTGCTCATTCTGCGTTCGAGCAGACTTCAATGTCGCTCCGGGCTGCGAGGCGTCATGAACCTTCACTCTGGATTCTCGAGCAAGCTTTCGTGGCCAGGTATCTTCGCCATCATTCAGCCCCGCCGTCACTGAGTCACCGATGACCAATAGCTCGTTGATCTCTATCGGACGTGGAGGAAAGACGAGGTGTGGAATTTCAGGCATGATCCCGCTCAGCAGCCAGACCTGCGATCCAAGCAGCAGGATCGTTCGCCGCAATCCGCGAGGGGAATTCGGAAAACCTGCTTCCGGCGAAGCAGTGACCGCGTCTCCGCGAGTTCTTAACGACCACATGATGATTGTCAGCCACAGTGCCGACACGACCATGTACCCAGCGGAGAGAGGTGGGGGACTGCAGAGAGTAAACACACCCCCCATCACGAAAAGAGCCCCGACTACTTTTGGGCGTAGTTGGGGCATCTTTCGTGGCAACAACAGCATAAGCACCAGCGAACCGGTTGCGATGACGGCGAGGCGACCAGCGTCTCCTCCGGCGAAGAGGAAGATCACCCACCGTATTAGCACGCCAGGCTCTTCCATCGGCAGGTGTTGCTCCGGTTGAGAGGCGTTCCAGATCACTCTGGTGCTTTCGCTCGCTGTTCTGCGTCTTACTTACTGAAGGCGTAGACGTCGTCGATCCAGTCCTGGCTGACTTTCTTCATCTGGCCGACAGCATCAGCAAGCGCAACGTCGATAATGCTGGTTCCGGCGAGAGCGACCATTCGGCCGAACTTCTTTTCCTGAACCAGTCGACCTGCTCCGAGTCCCAGGCGAGTTCCCAGAACGCGGTCAAACGCTGTGGGGGACCCACCGCGCTGGATATGGCCCAGCACGACTTCGCGAGTTTCGATTCCGGTTTTCTCAGTGATGAGCTGCGCGACACGTTGTCCAATGCCACCCAATTGCTCGTGACCGAAGGCATCGACACTCGCACTACGGGTAACCGTCTCTGCGCCGAGCAACTTGGCTCCTTCGCTGACGATGATCATACCCCACTGTTTGCCAGCGGCGCGGCGTTTCTTCAGCAGTTCGCACATCTCGTCGATGTTGACGGGGACTTCGGGAAGCAGAACGTAGTCAGCCCCGACGGCCATAGCTACTTCGCAGGCGATCCAGCCGGCGTGACGTCCCATCGTCTCAACAACACCGATCCGGCGATGTGATTCGACCGTGGTGCGGACGCGTTCCACCGCTTCCACGGCGATGTTGATTGCCGTGTCAAAACCGAACGTGACATCGGTGCAGCTGAGGTCGTTGTCAATGGTCTTGGGGCAGCCGACGGTGTTCAACTTGTAGTCAGCGTAAAGTTTACTGGCCACGCCGAGGGTATCATCACCGCCGATCGCGACCAGCGCATCCAGACCCACTTTCTTGTAGGTTTCGAGCAGCTTGGGGACGTCGCGATCTTTCTCTTTGTAGGGGTTGGTTCGGGACGAACCGAGAATGGTCCCGCCCTTCCAAATGATGTCATCGGTATTTTCGATGGTGAGGGGCATCGTGTCGCCGTTAATGGCGCCCTTCCATCCATTGATGAAACCGACGCATTCGCCGCCAGCATTGTGGATCGAACGAACGACACCGCGGATGACCGGGTTCAAACCTGGGCAGTCGCCCCCGCCAGTCAAGAGACCAACCTTCATAGCATTCAGCCTTTCGTCATGTGGAAATGGCCGCCACAAGAACTTTCGCCACCACCAAAGAAGGTTCAAGGGGGCAGATCACTGCGGCGAGCGCGAATTCTCAGCTCGATTTTACGAGCAGGTTCTGTTCAATAAATGTCGTATCCATTTTGCCTTCGACGAAGGCAGTATGGTTCAGGATTCGTTTGAGAAGCGGAATTGTCGTCTTGATCCCTTCCACAACGAATTCGTCCAGACATCGCTTCATGCAGGCGATGGCTTCCGGACGCGTCGGCTTGTGGACGATCAGTTTCCCGATCATGGAATCGTAGTACGGTCCGACAACATAGCCTTCATGGATATGCGAATCCCAGCGGACACCATGTCCTCCGGGGACACGCAATTTCGTGATCTTTCCGGGGGACGGACGGAAATCGTTGTCGGGGTCTTCCGCGTTGATTCGGACTTCGATGGCGGCACCCTGGCAGGGAATGGCCCTCTGTTTCCAGGGAAGCGGTTCGCCTGAAGCGACGCGAATCTGCTGCTGGATCAGGTCAATTCCCGTGACCATTTCGGTCACAGGGTGCTCGACCTGAATTCGTGCGTTGACTTCGATGAAGTAGAACTGGTTGTTCTTGTCGACGATGAATTCGACGGTTCCGGCGTTCGTGTATTTGGCCGCCTGAATCAGTCGGACAGCCGCCTTGCAGATATCTTCACGAACCGAAAGAGGAAGATTTGGGGCGGGAGATTCCTCGATCAGCTTCTGGTGTCGTCGCTGGGAAGAACAGTCGCGTTCCCAGAGGTGAACGACTTCGCCGTGTGTGTCGGCAATGATCTGTACTTCAACGTGGCGTGGGTTCTCGATGTACTTTTCGAGGTAGACCCCGGCATTGTTGAAGGCCTTTTCCGCTTCCATCGCGGCGGCCTTCAGTCCCGCCTTCAGCGAGATGTCGTTGCGGGCAACGCGCATCCCTTTGCCACCACCGCCGGCGGTCGCTTTGATCAGGACCGGATAGCCGATCCGTTCGGCGATCACCAGGGCTTCGGCTTCACTGGTGATCAGGCCGTTGCTGCCGGGGACCAGGTTCACCTGAGCCTGTTTGGCGATTTCTTTTGCCGTGACCTTGTCGCCGAGCTTCGACATGGCATCGGCCGAGGGGCCAATGAATTCGATTTTGCACTCGCGGCAGACTTCGGCGAAGTGTTCGTTCTCAGAGAGAAAGCCATATCCAGGATGGATTGCCTGGACATTGCCGATCTCGGCCGCTGCGATGATATTCTTGATGACCAGATAGCTCTGGTTAGCGGCAGCGGGACCGATACAGATCGACTCGTTGGCTGCCTTGAGATAGTCGGCGCCGCGATCGGCCGCACTACATACGGCAACAGTTTCAATACCCATCTCACGACAGGCTCGAAAGACTCGCAAAGCGATTTCGCCGCGATTGGCGACCAGGATACGCTGGAACATAGAGTGAAACGATTCCGTGTTCGAGGGTCAGTCAACTCTTGTAACGGAACAGCGGTGTATCGAATTCAACAGCGTCGCCATTCTGGACGAGCACTGCTGTAATCGTCCCGCTGACCCCAGCCTGAATCTGATTGAAGACCTTCATCTGCTCAATCGTGCAGACGACGGTCTCAGGTGTGACCACGGTTCCCACGCTGACGAAGGGGGGATCCGTGGGCGAGGGGGACGAATAGAACGTACCGATGGTCGGACTCTTGATCGAGAGGCCGCCAGCGTTAGCGTCTGCCGCAGCAGGAGCTGCCGGCGCAGATGCCTGCACTGCCGGAGCGGCGGCCGCTGCTGGAGGCGGTGGCGGCAGGTATTGGACAGAGGGCTGAGGCACCGTCTGCAAGACTTCCTTCGCCCCACGTCGTAACCGCCACTGTTCATCGCCGCGGCGCAAATGAACTTCGCTCAGCCCGTGCTTTTCCATCATCTCAACGAGCTGTTGCAGCTTTTCGAGATCAAACGGAGCATTCCCGGAGGACTGTGGTTCAGCCATGCGTTTCCTTTTCGTCGGTTTCGGGGGAGTCCCATCCGTTTCCCGTTTCACGTCATCAACCCCCCAACTCACGAGAGACGGACGTTATGACTTCGTACCCGTCTCGCGTTACCACCACATCATCTTCGATTCGAACACCACCAATACCGGGAAGGTATATTCCAGGTTCGACGGTGACTACCATACCAGGCTTTAAAACTTCGCTGGAAATGGGACTCAGTCGAGGGCCTTCATGGATGTCCAGCCCGATACCATGTCCCAGTCCATGACCAAAGTATTTCGCGTATCCTGCTTCCTCGATCACCGCACGGGCAACCCTGTCAACGTCCTGGCATTTGACACCGGGACGAATGGCAGCAATCGCCGCTTGCTGTGCGTTTAACACAACTCCATATATCCTGAGGAGTTTGGGCGGGACTTTACCGGTGCTCCAAACTCGCGTCAAGTCACTGTGATAGCCCTGGGGGCTGACCGCACCCCAGTCACAAAGCACAAATGTAGACTCTTCAAATCGTCGCAGTCCAGCCCGATAGTGTGGAAGTGCGGCGTGATCACCCACGGCAATGATCGGTTCGAAGGCCGCTTTGAGAGCTCCGAACCGTCTCATCCCATGTTCGAGGTCGTGTGCGGCCTGGCGTTCGGTCATGGTTGGCATCAGCATCGACTTCATGATCGAGAAGCCTCGTTCGGCCTGATCAACAGCCAGTCGCAGCTCTTCGATCTCGCCCGCATCCTTAATTTGACGCAATTCTTCGACAAGCCCGGTCTTCGCCACCAGCGTCACTGATCCGAGTTTGTCGGCCAGGTTGTCCCTCACATCGACCGTCATCGATGTTGCTTCGATGCCCAGATTGGGAAGCTTGTGCTTGATCAGTTCCTGAGCCAGGAATTCGATCATCGTTGTCTTCGAATTCCGAATCATTGCCGGAACGCCTGGGCATTCCATCTGGAGCTGGGTCTCGAAGCGACTGTCGCTGAAGATCTGGACGTTTGTCGGGCCAATCAGCAGATACGAGTCCTCACCCGTGAATCCGGTCAGGTACGAGACGTTCTTGGAGTTGGACACCAGCAGACCAGCGATACCCCCCTTGCGGATGGCCTGAATCAATTTCTGGCGGCGGCTGGAATGCCGGTCGTTCGTCATGGGGCAAGTCTCTTACGTCGATGAGGGGGTGTCTACGGGGGCTGCAGGCTCTACCGGAGGTCCCCCCAGCCAGGTGCCGAATTTTCCGAAGCGACCGCTGTGTAGCAGGACCAGATAGGCTGGAACCAGGATCGGACGAACCACGAAGGTGTCGAGCAGAACGCCAAAAGCGAGGGCGAAGCCGAGCTGGATCATCCCTTTGAGCGATCCGGCACAGAGTGATGCAAACGTCCCCGCCATGATAATGCCGCAACTGGAGATGATTCTTCCGGTCTTCGAAAGCGCTTCGATGACGCCCTTCACCGGTCCATGCTTGCGCTGTTCTTCATCAATCCGGGTCATCAGGAAGATGTTGTAGTCTTCTCCCACGGCGATCAGGATTGTGAAGAGGAACATGGGGACCTTCCAGTCCAGTCCTGCGAACTGCGGATCCGTTGCCCAGAAGAAGGTGTAGGTGGCCCCCAGCGCGACCAGATAGCTGAACAGGACTGTCAGAATCAGATACGTGCACAGTGCGACGCGCCGCAGTAACAGGACCAGAATAAAGAAGACGCTGACCACGACGAGTAAATCAATTCGAACCTGGTCCTGGTCGGTCACCGATTTCAGGTCGCGAATACTGGCCGTCGATCCGGAAACGAGAATCTCGGTCTTCGACTTCAATTCGTCGGGCAGGAGGCGCTTGATCTCTTGTTCCAGCCGAGTGAGCTGCTCAATGCTGTCCCGTGCAAATGGATCCAGTTCCGCCGTCATCTCTAACCGTGTGACGTGGGTCGGATGGTTCACCGACGAGACGTAGTACTCCAGCGATTTCTGCATCGCGACGCGTCGTCGACCCCCTGCTGCCATGTCGAGGATTCGCTCTTCTTTTCCCCCCAGCGGGCGGGAAACGGTCCGAATATCGGCCAGCTGAAGTTCGTTTCGTTTTTCTTCGGTCGAGATCGCTTCGGTCAGTTCATCGATCCACGCAAAGCCTGTTGCCTCATCCGTAAAATCGACGTCGTCGTTCTTCAGCAGAACCGTAATTGATCCGGTTGCCCCCGCCGGGAAGTGATTGCGGACTGCCTCGGTTCCCTGGACGCTGGGGGAATTGACGCTCAGGTCGGAAAGGAGCCCGTAACTCAGGTGGGAATAGAACAGAACCCCCACAATCGCGAACGGAAGCATCAGCAGCATACTGGCGACCCAGATGGCCATGGGCATCTTGAGCAACGCGCGGCCGACGATTTCCCAGGTGTTCTGCAGCCAGTGAATTTCGTTTAATCGCGTCCAGAGTGAAGTCGACGAGATCCAGCCACCGCTGACTCGTTCCGTCCTCAGTTGAGGCCAGAAGGCCCATTTGCCCGTGAGTCGTAGCAGGGCAGGAGTAAACGTCAGTGACGCAACGAGGACGATGGTCAGTCCGAAAGAGATGGCGACCCCTGCGTCCCGGAACTTGCCGAATTTTGCGAAAATCATCATGCCGATGCCGCAGATGACCGTCCCAGCACTGGCAGCGATGGCGGCGCCGACCTTGGTCACACTATTGGAAACCGCTTCGTCATAGCTGACGCCAGCGTCGATTTCTTCTTTGTAGCGCGCGATCAGAAACAGGCAGTAATCGACTCCGGAACCGTACATCAGCACGGCAACGTAGGACTCAATCCCCTGGAACAGAATGACCCACTGGTGGCTCGCCAGCAGTATTAGCAGCGACATTGAGAGCTGCACAGCGACAACAACGGTCACCAGCGGAATAAAAGCGAGTGCGGGGGAGCGGTAGATGGCACCAAGCAGAATCAGTACCAGGATGAAAGTGAGCCACTCAGTTGCTTTCGCGCTGTCCTTGGCTGCGTTGATCATGTCCCGGCCGACCGTTGCTTCGCCGCTTAATTGGACCGTCAAACCTTCGGGGATCGCCTTCGCGAATTCCTCGCTTTTCAGGATCGCTTCGATCTTGCCGACCGGAGTCCGGTTTCGGCCGTCCATGAATTCTGTGGTGAGGTCCACCAGAATCAGGCGCGCTTTGCCATCGTCGCTTTTGAGCAATTCTCCTGCGTTCGGATCACGGAATGTCCGAATTCCCGAGATGATTTTGGCCTCATCGTGCTCGGGGTTCTCCTGTTCCTGCTGCAGGTGTAGGAGTTGTTCGTGGAGTTCGAACTTGCGGTCGGGATGAGTTACCGGATGCTCTGCTTCGTCGACCGAGTCGTCCAGAAAATCTTCATCTTCTGGCGTAATCCCACTTTCCCGGGTAGCGATCACCACGATCCGGCTGGGAACAAAGCCGTCAGGGAACGCCTTGCGAAAGAGTTGTTCGGACAGATGGCTGGGGCTGTCTGCCGGAAGGAACGCAAACTCTTCTGTTTGGGCGACGCGTTCCAGTGGTGGCGCAGCGATCGTTGCGCAGACGACGGCCGCGACCCACGCGATGAGAACCGCAGGCCACGCCCGGACGACAAACTCGCCCAACACCGAAAAAATCTTCTCTTCTCGCGACAATCTATCAGACAATTTTCAGTCCCGCTTCCCGGCTGATGTGTTGAAGAGCCCACTGGTCACTTCGACCATCCGGTCGACGATCGAACGAATGAGCTATGCCGGAACTGGTCAGAATTCTGTTCCATTCGCTGTTCATAGAGGGGCGAATAGAAGCGAGGTTATTAGGCCAGCATTCCCGAAAAGACGAGCGACTCAATGGCTGTCATGCGACGCAGCGTGATGCACGGAAGCATGATCGTGATGACCATGCGATTGATCAGCGTGTTCTGCATCGTCCGTCTCTTCCTCTTCGAACTGGGTTAGCGAACTGTACGCTCCCGAGAGTTGGACCGACCCGCATAAGGCCATAATGGTGAAGAGAATGGTGATGTAGACGGTTTTGCCCACGAAATTAGAGGGATGCAGTCCGAAGAGGTGATGCACCCCATCGGGAGGTGGAGCGACGAGTCCCCAGACCAGGATCATCATCAGGCCAATCAGGGCAACTCCGATCACGGCCCCGTTAGCCAGCACGGAATACAGCTTTTCCCAGTTGACCGCCAGCAGCCAGAAAGCGACCCACGCAATCAGAGGCGTCCACGGGGTCATCACCGCGAGTAACGTTACCAGGACGTCCCATCCCGCGACGAGCAAATTCTGCACGCTGATTAATAGTTGTTCCATTCAGGAAATCTTTCGACAGAATGCGACAATACGAACGGGCGAAACGCCAATTGTCTGTGAAAAGAGATAACACAACGAGCAACGTGAAGCCAGCGTCAAGGATTTTGGGCGTGGACGTCAGGACAGTTGCGCCCGCGCGTCCAACTGACCTGGGCGCAGCAGGCGACCTTGCTGTTCGTGATCGAGAACACAGGAATGTGCTCTGATGTCCTGCCGACACCCCGGCATGAAGGGGGCATGGCGTGAGAAATCGAGGCGACAAAAGTCGCTTTGAAGGTCGCTCGCTCGGCCAGTATGGCACTCAAGGTCAGGCAGGATCGCTGGCTTCGGATGTGTCGTTTTTGTTCTCAGAGACTTGCTGAATCAGCAGCCGATCGATCTTCGGTCCATCCATGTCCACAATTTCAATTCGCAGATCGTTCCAGTTCAAGACGTCACCAATGTGAGGCGGACGTTTTAACAGAGCCAGAACCAATCCCGATATCGTACCAACCCCCCGCGGCACGGGATCGGTCCAGCGGGAAATATCGAGAGCGGTTTCCAGTTCATGCAGGTTGCAGGTGCCGTCGACAGAGAGGCTGCCATCCTCACGATGCACGATATCCGGCTCGTGGCTGTCACCATCACGTCCGTGCCGGTGTTCGTCGTGAATGTCACCGACCAGCATTTCGAGCACATCTTCCAGCGTTACCATTCCCTGTGTTCCGCCGTATTCGTCCAGCACAATTGCGAGCTGGGTCTTGTGTTCACGAAACAGGGCCAGAAGCCGTGTGATCGTAATGGACTTGGGTATGAAAAGGGGTGCCCGAATCATCCGCCGCAAGTCGATTGGCCGACCGAGATACTGCTGAAGGAATACGTCCTTGAGATAGACGAACCCGAGGATGTGATCAATCGTTCCTTCGCAGACCGGGATACGTGAGAAGCCGGACATCGCCATGGCGCCGATGACCTCGTTGGAGGGTGTATCCACATCCAGGGCGTCGATGTCGACGCGGGGCCTCAGAATTTCCGTGACGGTGCGATCCCCCAGACGGAGCGCTTCCATCGCGACTTTCTGTTCGGACTCTTCCAATAGTCCCGCTTCCGTCCCGGCTGTGATCAAATGCTGGATATCTTCCACCGAGACAGTGTGTTGCTGATCCGTTTTCTGACCCAGGATCCGCAGGGCCAGATTACTTGTTGCATGCAGGAACCAGATCGCCGGCCGCGTGATTCGCTGCAAGATCATCATGGGGTAGGCCACGATGCGCGCGATCGGCTCGGCATTCTGGAATGCAATCCGCTTGGGAACCAGTTCGCCCAGGATTAACTGAAGGAATGCGACGCCGAAGACCACGATGGTAAAGGAGAGGCTCGACTTGTTCTCGACGATCAACTGCATGGACGAACGAGCGAGCAGTCCTTCCAGTGGTTCTTTCAGGTGAGCGCCGGCAATCGCAGAAGCGAATGTGCCGACCAGGGTGATCCCCACCTGAACCGTCGGGATGAAACGGTCTGCATCGTTGGCGAGCCCCAGGGCGACACTCGACGAGCGATCCCCTTCATCCGCCCATTGTTCCAGTCGCCCTCGACGCGCCGTTAATATCGCAATCTCTGCTGCGGCGAAGAAGCCATTTAACAACGCCAGCAGTACGATTAAACCCAACTCAACAGGCCAAGGCACATTGATCTCCGACAAACATCTTTTCGTCAGCCGATTCGGCGAGCATTGAGATTATGAACACGTCGAATCCGAACAACCAGTCAACGACGTGTACGTAAGGTTAGTTATTGCTGCGCACGTTCGTTTAGTTTTTTCGGCCTGAGAATGAAAAATGCCTGCAACTCTCGAAGAGTTTGATTCTCAAAAAAAGAACTAAATTGCCTCAGATAAGACTGCTTTTATTGTTCTTCGGTCATGCCGCCGATGATTGTCCGCTCATAGGCGCGTGATTTCTCTGTATTCGCCACAGCGCCGAGGCCTCGCTCATGTCGACTCCACCACGCATCCGCATCGTCCATTGACCACGTTCCCGCTGTAGGACAACGTCGCAAAAGGTCCGCCAGATCACGGGCCGTGGCCGGACGCCGATTCCGTGATTTTTCGAGACAGGCCATAATGGCGTGTTCCAGTTCCTGTGATACCGGCTTTCCGAGTCGGTCAGAAACCGAACGAGGCACAGTCTCGACGTGCTGCTGGCAGAGTTCAACCAGGCTGGAACTGTCGAAGACCGGTTTGCCTGTCAGCAGGAAGTAGCCAACCGCACCGACCGCATAGAGGTCGCTTCGTCCATCGACGGTGTTCGGTGCCTGGATTGCTTCGGGCGCCATGTAAAGAGGCGTTCCCGTGAGGGAGTTCGAGATAGTTGCTTCGGCCTGTTTATTCTCGTCGAGTGCCTTGACCAGTCCGAAGTCGAGCACTTTCACCACGTCGGTTTCTCCGCCGCGGCGATTAATCATGATATTGGCCGGCTTGATATCGCGATGCACGAGTCCCAGTAAATGCGCTTCGTAAAGGGACCCGCAGATATGGGTCAAGATATGGATTACACGCCCTTCCGGCTGGGGGCCGTAGTTTTCAACGAGTGTTTGCAGGTTAATTCCATCCAGGTATTCCATCGCATAATAGAAGAGACCTTCGGGTGTGCGGCCATAGTCATAAATGGCAACGGTATTAGGATGGTTCAGCTTGCAGGTAATCTGGACTTCCCGTTCGAACCGGATCAGCGAAGCGTCGTTGACCTTGTCGACGTCCAGCATTTTGATCGCGGTCTCGCGTCGCAGCATGGAATGGTGTCCCTTGTAGACAACACCCATCGCCCCTGCGGCAAGCTTTTTCTCCAGTGTGTACTGGCCCAGTTGCTGCGCTTCGATCTCGGCTTTCTGCGCCTGTCGACGCAGACGTCGAACCATGACCGTGAAGACAAAAATCGCGATCGAGCAGCAGCCGAGCAGTCCGTGCAGTACCCAGAACGTGGATTGCAGGATGCTCAAAGGCTGAAACGCTTCCGCCGCATCGATCTCGGAGATCACCCCCAGGTTAATCTCAGGCATCCATTTCCACGCCCCGATGACTGTGACACCCCGGTAGTCTCGAAACCCGTCCAGATCGATCCCCGACGATTCCTTCGCGATGGAAGCTGCCGAACGCGTGAGGGGTAACTGAGTCCGTCTTACATTGGGGCGATGTCCTTTCGTGAGATCCCCCTGCGGATCGCGCACCTGAATGTTCACGATGGACCGGATACCCGGCTGGTCTGCCAGAATTCCAATGAGAATCAGAGAATCATCAAAGCGGCTGTTCGAGACCATCAGTCCTGACTTGTTCACCGCATAGGTTTCCCCCGACGTGCCAAAGCGGCCCAGCTGAAGGATTCGCGTAAACTCGAACTCGGGTCGAATTCGCAGGGCGACAGCCGCAACAACTTCAAAGTTGGCATCGCGCAGCGGTGCGCAGACATACATTGTCGGGACCCCGGTGCGAGGCACACCGGCATCGTCCTTCATGGTCATCTGACTGGCAAAGGGGGCACAGATCGTTGTCTCGCCTGCCATCGCGGGAGCTACAAATGTTTCGAACTCAAGGATGTCTTTCTTTCCTGTCAGCCCTTCAACCGACGAGGCAATGATGTGACGAGATTTGTCGACCACGAAATAGTCGACGAAGTCGTGCAGCGACATCACGGGACTCATCTGCTTCTGCAATTGCTTGTAGAGTTCTGGTAACCGTGTCTGTGGAGCCTGATCGAGGCCCGCTTCGTGGACTTCCAGTATTCCGTAGATTGTTTCCCGGATCCGCGGATCGTTCGCAGCCAGTGTGGCATTGGCCGACTGGGTTTTGATCCAGTTTTCCAGCATCGCGATTTCGACATCCAGCAGGGTCTGCAATTGAGACCGTAGTGACTCCTTCATGGTAAACTCGATCGCGCGATGCACACCGAAGGCAAGGAGCGAAAGCAGAGCAGTCGCAATGATCGGCCAGAGCCAGATCTGCTTTTTCAGGAAGACGCCAGTCCGCGAAACACTTCGCCCGAATCTGCTCGTGTCCCACGTCATATGGGCGATGGGCGAGCGTGAGCGCGATCCGCTGCTCGGCTGAAGACGTCGAAAATAACTCAGAGGGTTAAACACAGTCCCTTCTCACGAAATCCACCGGTTGGTGGCGACGACTGCGCACCGGCGGTTGCTATCAGAACTCCTTGCAACTCGAGCGAGCTAATCGAGTAAAGGTAGATGAAGGGAA
>NZ_DASWWZ010000229.1:0-6864 GCF_036405755.1 Schlesneria sp. | reverse complement strand
AAGGCCTGCGCGAACGCGGTCCGCCCCAGATAGCGGGATGACGTCACGACGCCCCAGTCCTGGAACGATTCGGGGGGAGTCTCAAAGTTGCTCATCGCATCCCTGACTGCCACCAGGGAGGTCAGAGTCTGCTCGTCAGAGTGTCTGAGGACGCTGTTTCCCAGATCACCGGGGAGGCTGCTGGACTGTTTTCTCAGGGCGTTCACCGCGTCGTTCTGCAATCGCGCTGTCGCGTACGAGGCAACGACACATTCAAGGGAACTGTTGTTGTTGGCACTCGGCTCTCGTTGAGTACTGGCGATTGATGACACAGGTGCCCCTCTATAAACACGATAAAAGTTTGAGCGGGATGAAATTCGAAGTGGCCCGGACGAATGAAAAAACAGGTTTCCGTCGGCCGGACAGGAAATTGCGTTACGGGAGGACTCTTATTCTTTAGACACGCGAATCTGTTTCAGCCGCAGTTCCATGTGGTGCCCCTGTTCGATCGACTTCTGACAGACAAGTCGCTCTTGCTCGTCAAACCACAGTTGCGCAGGCGACGGCCCGTCGATCTTGAAGTGACGGCAGTTGAGCGACCGGCCCGCACACGTAATGTTTTCAGTGCCGACATATTCGAGCGTCGCCGCCTGAGCGCGACCGTTATCCACGTCAACAATTGTCAGCGTGCTGTCGCGAACGTCCTGAGGTGGCAACCTCCAGTACGCTGTGGTCATCAGACACTGTGAAGGGCAGGAAATGGGTTTTCCATTGAAAGCGATTTCCTGATGACAGCCGTCGGTTTTGAGAGTGAATGAGCGTTTCTTGCCACCATCTTCACACCGCACACTGGCCGTTTCGACGCGTCCTTCCCGCCAGACTTCTTTCCCCTCAAGCTTGAAGGTGTAGGCGTAGACAATGACGTCGATTTTGACGTCGGTCTGAAACGAAACTTGCTGAGTATCGCCGACGGACTTGATCGTCAGCAGATGGGTACCGACCGGCTTGTGATCGACGCGAACTTCAAATTCACGGACTTCGCCGGGTTCAGGCTTGCTCCGGGAGATCGTCGCAGAAACAGGAGTGATCTCACCAGCGAATGCCCCGGTCTCGACCGCCACCCCACAGACACACAAGACGACAATTGACCAATAAAAGTTTGACTGTCGCATAGCTCCCTCCCTGGAGCATCGTCAACGTTGAACCGAAGCCTCAAGCTCCGATCGTTCAATTCACCGCTGTATTCTTCCACTGAGCGGCCCATCATCCTGATAGTCCTTATCAGTCATACAAGCGGGGTCCGCAGTCTAGCGACTTCTGGTTTTGCCACTAGATCTTTTACGAGGAAAAAATGACCTCTTCAGGGAATTTTCCGAAAAATCGGTATTGTAGCGTCTTGCAAAAGTTGTTTTGATCTCTCGGCATCCGACACTTTGGGCTGCTCCATTACGGCGTTCGTCAGTTTGTCGGATCAATGGATCGTCGCTTGAACCAGCTCCGCTTGCGACGCGATCAGGTGAGCTTCCCATCATGGATGACTTCGGGAGATATCGTGGTTACACGCGACCAAATTCGTGAGACGCTGTTAGAGTTGTTTGAGGCTGAAACCGGCGAACCACTCGATGCGTTGTCGGATGACCAGCATCTCGCCGAACAACTCGGGCTCGATTCCGTCGACATGGTCAGCCTGATCATGCAACTGGAACGACACTTCAAGATCCGGCTGACACACGAAGAACTGGCAGACGCCGTCTACGTCGGTCAACTGCTGGACATCGTTCTTGAGAAAGCCAATGCACCGAAGGAAGCCACCGGCTCGGACTCGGGCGAACCTCAAAGAATGGCTGCGTAACTCACTGACCGATCGCAAGGAAGAACATGTCGGCAACAGTCACACCGCGTGGTGCTTCTCCGGAAGCCATTCGAAGTCATTACGATGTTGCCAACGAGTTCTACGAGCTCTGGCTGGACCCCACCCTTTGCTATTCATGTGCCCTCTGGGAAGGTGACGAACCCGATTCTGCACTGGAAACAGCTCAGTTAAGAAAGCTGGACTTCCATGCAAATCAGATTCGAGCAAAAGGTGCAGCCCGGGTTCTCGATGTCGGTTGCGGATGGGGATCGCTTGTGCGACGCCTGGTCGAAACGCACGGCGTCCAGCATGCCACGGGTCTGACACTGAGCGATGCACAGGCCGCCTGGAGTGCCCAGCGGCCTGACCCGCGAGTCGACATCCGGATCGAAAGCTGGGTGGATCACCAGCCCGACTCCCCTTATGACGGGATCGTCTCCGTCGGTGCCTTCGAGCACTTTGCGAAAGCTGACTGGGACGACGATCAGCGAATCGCCGCCTATCGCGCCTTCTTCCAACGTTGCCACAAATGGCTGAAACCGGGTGGACGGCTTTCACTGCAGACGATTTCCTATGGAAACGTCGATGTGGCAAACGTCAAAGAACAGCCTGACACCAAGTTCTTCTTCGACGTCATCTTCCCCGAGTCGGTCTTGCCCACGGTCTCGGACATCATCACCGCCAGTAACGGTCTGTTCGAAGTGGAAATCCTTCGTAACGACCGCGAACACTACGGTCGCACCTGTCAGATCTGGTACCGCACGCTCGTCGCCCGCAAGGCCGAAGCACTCAAGATCGTCGACCAGGAAACATACAACCGGTTCGTGCGGTACCTGAAACTCAGTGCCTTCGTCTTCAACGCCAGCTACACCGGCCTGCTGCGAATCGGTTTTCGCAAGTGGGATGAATCACGCATGGGCTGACGCCCGACTGGACCTGAGCAGGGCATGAGCGGTGAGACACGTGATCACCTCGCACGCATTCCGATCACGGCCTTAGCAAACGGCAAGTCCAATGCCTTGCCGCGTGCTCATTAAGGCTGGTGAATATCGGGACTGACGATCACCATCGCGCCGCAGCCCATCAATGACCCTCCATCGGCCCTCTTCGCGCTGGCTATGTTGACTCTGTTCTGGACAGCGTGGTTTCCGGCAGTCCTTCTTTCGCAGACCATCGCTGCAGGATGAGGATCAGCACGCCAAGACCGGCACAGCAAGGTCCCTCCAGCACCGTCCACCACACAGGCATCCCTTCGGCCCAGTCGATCCCCACGACGATGCCCCCTTGCACAATCATCAGCCAGGCGATCAAGGCGATGATGCGCGAATAGGCCTGAACGTCCGCGGCCAGATACCACAGCAGCAGCCCATAACCGACATACCATAACGATGTCGATCGGGCGAGGTAGCCCGCAATGGAGTCGCTGGGAAAGTCTCCCATTCCCAGCGACTGATGACTGGCGTTAATCCAGCTTCGCGGCGCGACAACCGCGAAAAACGCGAACAGGTCGAGCACGCCGATGGCTCGCAGCGTTGCAACCAGGTATCGACTTCGATTCGCCAAATGCAGAATCCCATTCGAAATTCAGTTTGCTTCCGAGTCACGGGCAACGGACCGACCTGCAGCGCTGCCAGACCTGTTACATCTGATCCGCCACACCAATCCCCAACAGGTCAAGTCCCTGCTTGAGAACTCGGGCCGTCGCGTCGCACAAGAGAAGCCGACTGGTTCGCAGTTCGGCCGGCTCGGCACTCAGCACGGGACACTCGTTATAGAACGACGCGAAACAGTTTGCCGTGTCGTACAGGTACTGTGTCAGCAGGTTCGGACGGTAATCGACCGCCACATCGGCCACCGCGTTGGCAAAGCGATTGAGCTGCAGAGCGAGCGCCCGTTCTGCGGCCGTCCCCAGAATGACCGGGTGTCCCCCCTGCCGTAAGGCCGAGACATCCACTTCACCCTTCCGCAGAATCCCGCAGACGCGTGCGTAGGCGTACTGGTTATACGTGGCAGTATCCCCCGTGGTGGCCAGCATCTTCTCCCAACTGAAGACGTAGTCACTGTCACGGTTGTGATGCAGGTCGACGTAAATGATCGCTCCCATCCCGACGAGCACCGCGACATTCGCCCGTTCTGCCTCAGACAGGTGTGAACTGTTCTCATCGACGATCTTGCGAGCGTTCTGGATCGCTTCGTCCAGGAGACTTTCCAGTCCAATCGTATCGCCTGAACGAGTTTTGTACGGACGGCGGTCTTCACCCAGCACGGTACCAAAGCTGACATGCCGGAACTCGGTCTTGTCGTAGCCCATCTTCTTCGCGGTCGCGAATAGCAGTTGGAAATGCTCGCTCTGGCGAGAATCGACGACGTACAGGCAGGCATCGGCGGCCAGGGTATCGACGCGGTAGCGGATCGTTGCCAGATCGCTGGTCGCGTAAGTAAACGCACCATCCGCCTTTTGAACGATGAACGGAGCCTCATTGCCGTCGACAAAGACGCATGTTGCCCCCTCGCTGACCACGGCAAGATTGGCTCGCTTCAGCTCCTCAACAATCCCCGCGAGCATCGGGTTGTACCAGCTTTCCCCCAGTGCCATATCAAAGGTGATACCAAACCGCTGATACATCACTTCCAGGGCGGCCATGCACTTGGGGACGAATTCGTCCCAGAGCTGTTTATTCTCGAGATCGCCTGCATGCAGCTTGGCGGTTTCCCGCCGGGCCAGTTCGCCAATCTTCGGATGGGCCTCTGCGAGAGATTTCAGACGCTCATCCTTCGCCACAGCGCTGATCTTCTTTTCGGTCGAAGCGATCTCGGCTTTGAGATCATTCAACTCCTGCTCGGATCTCTTGGCGTACCGGGCCGCATCTTTGTCTGCGGGATTGGCCGCAGCAGCCTGACGAGTCGCCGTGACAGCGGCTTCTTTCACGGGCACGTCCGCGACCAGTTTCGGCAGATTCGCCACCATTTCGTCGTAGTCGGAGAGCTGATTGACCAGACGGTAGAGCCGGGCCAGTTCCGGCACGGCATCACGCTGGTAGGCGGCATCGTCGCGGAAGTTCTTGTACCCGTAAATAATCATCCCGAACTGGGTCCCCCAGTCCCCGACGTGGTTGTCTGAGAGGACGCGGTGTCCCAGGTATCGCAACACTCGGCAGAGAGCATTCCCGATCACCGTGCTTCGCAGGTGGCCGACATGCATCGGCTTCGCGACGTTGGGAGACGAATAATCGACGATAATCGTGCGCGGGCTCGTCGTCGCTGCAACACCCAGCCGATCGTCGCTGGCCAGTCTGGCCGTCTCTTCAGCCAGCCGTTCGGTCTTCAGACGGAAGTTGATGAATCCGGGTCCGGCAATCTCGGGAGGCTCGCAAAGATCCAGAACGTCTAGCTTTTCAACCAATGCCGCTGCGACATCGCGAGGAGGTCGCTTTAGTTGCTTCGCAAGGGGCATCGCGCAATTTGCCTGGAAGTCCCCAAACTTCACGTCCTGAGAAGGCTTCAGCATCTCGACATACGATTCGGGTGAATCGGTCAATGACGCCAGGGAAGCCCGCAGGCGAGACCGCAACTCTGACAGAAAATCCATGAACAAAACCTATTGAAAGCCGGTGACCACATCAAATCGCCACAGAGCGCGCGTGGCGGAAGCACCAAATTCTAGCGGCGATGATCGGCCGATACACCTGTCCGCCCGTCCGAAAGAGGTGTCCGCGAATCTAAGCCCGTACCGTGACGATCACCAGAACCTTCGTAGCGACTGCGGAAAGTAAGGGAAGTCAAACTGCTGGAGCGAGAGCCTGCTTGCACGTCACTTCATCGCGAGGCATCGTCGCTCGATCGCTTCAGCACTCTTCAATCGTTGCGGCGATGGGTTCGCTGGCATCGACGGTCGCTTCGGCAGCCGCTCCGAGGCTGATCGTCTCCGCCAACCCGGGCGTGACCTCCAGCGAGCGAATCCGCCCAGCCAGCCAGAGGCTGATCAACGTCGAGCTGGCGGCGATCCAGCCGACGAGACCAAACCGTTCCAGCAGTCCGTTTTCTGACTCCGAAATAATGATCCCACCGACGTAGGCCCCCATCCCGCTCGCAATGTGCTGCACGGAAGAGTTGGCACTGAGGAATCCACCACGGCGATGACGCTCGACGCTGCTCGTGATCATGGTCATGGCGGCAATCATCCGCCCCACGTTACTCACCATGAGACTCCCAAACACGACGACCGCCACCGAAACAGCGACATGGGGAAGGTGCGTGATCGCCAGTAACAGCAATGCAGAAATCGGACTGATTGTCCTGAAGACCGTCAAAGCTCCCCAGTGATCGGTCAGCTTGCCGATGGCCGACGCGGTGAACAGAGTCAGTCCACCACCTACAACATAGATCAACGGAAGCTGTTGCTCTGTCAGCCCCACGTTGGAAACGAAATAGGTGCTGACGTAGGGGAAGACAGTAAAGCTTCCCATCATCAGGGCCACGGTCAACGCAAAAGCATTCAGATGACTGGCGAACGAGAACGTTTCGGTCAGCGAACGAAGCGGGTGGGCATGCACCTGGTGGACGTGCCCATCCAGTCGCGGCATCGCAAACGGTGCCAGAAACAGAATGGGAACCCCCGCGATGACCAGAGCAATGAACGGAACCTGCCAACCATAGTTCGTGCCGAGAAACAGCCCCAGCGGCACGCCGGCGACGGAGGCCAGCGCAAACCCGGTCATGAGTGAGCCCGTCGCCCGGCCCCGCCGTTCCTCAGGAACGACGTCACCGATAATCGTCATGGCCATCCCCCCCAGCACGCCACCGAAGGCACCGGTGGCGATGCGAGCCGCGACAAGCGTGTGATAAGTTGGCGAAATGGCGCAAAGCAGGGTCCCCAGCAGGAACCCGGAATAGAGCACGAGAAATGAGGTCCGGCGGGGAAAGCGATCCACGATCGAAGAGGCGACGAGGCCCGACAGTCCTGCCGCAAAGGTATATGACGATACGATCAACCCGAATTCGGCCGGACCGATCTGGAGAGTTCGCATCAATTG
>NZ_DASWWZ010000228.1:0-32933 GCF_036405755.1 Schlesneria sp. | reverse complement strand
GAATCTTTACCGGGAGGTAACGGAAACAGCCTTTCAGCCGACTTCCGCACGTCGTCAAATGTCGAACTATGCAGTGCAGCAGCCAATGCGGGAATCAGTGATTCATCACACGTGTTCGACTCGGCAAGTTTAATCAGTTCCGCTGCCCCCTGCCGTGATCGAGAAGCCCCCTTGATCGCTTCCCGTCGGAGATCCACAGCAAAGCTTTGATCTGCAACCAGGGGCAACAAAATTTCTGCGACCTGTGCACTCCCGCAGTGGCTGAGCGCGGTTGCAACCGCAACCGCTGACGATCCTTCAGTGGATCTGAGAGCTGCGCTCAGCAAATCCTTCTGATTGTTGTCTACCAGCACCCGAACGGCGTCGATACCGGTTTGCTCGTCGGGCATCGATTGGGTCAGGGCGAGCAGGTCAGGAAATCGATTTGTGACGTTGAACTTTCCCACAAGCTGGACGAATGAGGGCTGCCCCTTCATTCCATCCAGGACTCGATTCATCGCCGCAAGTTCAGGTGAATTGGGAGCGAGATCGAATCGCTGAAGTCGACTGATGGCTTCCGCATTCACGTACTGGGTTTTTGCGGGACTGCCAAACTGACCAAACGCCAATTTGATGAGCGCGGCTTCTCTGGCCGGTCCTGTGAGGAAGTCGAATGCTCTCAGATAGCGGGGCGCGTCCGCTTCCGTCACGTCGTCGGACGCGAGGATCTGATAAAGATCTTCGGGGGTCGCGGTTCCGCGGGATCTCCAGAGGATGTCTCTAGCGACGGGACTTGTCACGATTTTCTCGGAAGACGGGTTCCCTGCGGCTTTTGCGGCGGCAGCGAGGCAGTTGTCCCAGTCCTGATCGGCACCGATTCCCAATGCTTCCAGATACCATCGGTCAGTTCCATCATGCTGGACAGCCAGCTTTCCCCACAACTCCGCCTTCACAGGGGACTTCAAAAGCCGAAGCGCCAAGGCACACTCTCGTCGCACCTGAGGCGAGGAATCACCCACCAGCGTCGCCAGAATTTTGACCAGTCCCTGGGTATGCTTGTCGCTGTCGGTTGGCGGCAATTTCTGACGTGCCAGTCGCAGCCCTGCGATTCGGAGATCCGGGTTTGGATCGCTGATCGCGGTCGAAATCGCTTTTTCTCGCGCGGCGGGGATTTGCGAAAGAATCGCCAGCACGCGGGCTCGGTACCGAGGGTCAGAATCTCGCTCGAAGCGATTGAAGAGGATGCCAACAGTCTTCCCCGCATCCCGAGTCGCAAACGACAGCAGGGTCGTCCGCGCGAGATAACGCGCCGCAAGGTTGGGGCTCTTTAGTCCATCAGCCGCCCCATCAGGGGTCGAAACATCCAACTTGGGAATCTGATAAGCCGTCTTGGGCGGAGCCACCCGGAAGAGACGCCCCTTTTCGGCGTCTCCCATACGATGGCCCCCGACACCCGGATCGTACCAGTCGGCCACGATCAGTGAACCATCCGGTGCCACGCAAACATCAGAGGGGCGAAACCAGTTATCTCTGGCACCGTGGAGGATACTAACCATTTCGCCGGAATAGCCCGCACCAGAATTCTTCACCGGGTAAGCCCGGACGACATTCGGCCCCGCATCGCAATGGATAATCTGGTTCTGATACAGCTTCGGAAGCAAGGTCCCTTCGTAGACACAGATCCCGGTCGGAGACCCGCCGCCCGTCTGCACAAGGTTGGGAACCACTCCGGGATCATTCAAATGCCAGTGGCGACGTGGAATTTCGACTTCGATGTTCGTACGGGGAGTTTGCCATCCCGCACCGGTCATCTCGTCGGTGTAGCCGAAATTGCCTCCTTCCATCACATAGTTAATCCGCACCCCCTGATTCCCGTCGTCGTCATTGTCTGACTGCCAGACGGTACCGAAGCTGTCGACGGTCACCTCGTAATTATTCCGGAAGTTGTGACCGAGGACTTCGAACTCAGACCCATCCAGATTGCAGCGGAACGCCATCCCCTGGCGATACGGCATTCCGCGTTCATTGACTTCCCGGCCCATCACGTCGATGACCGGCTTGCCATCCTTGTCGAAGACATGGCGTCCGGTGTTTCCCATATTCCAGTACAGCTTGCCGTCAGGCCCCATCACGAAGGTGTGTGTGGAATGATCATGCTGCGGGTCGCCGACTTTGCTGAACAGCAATTCTTTTCTGTCCGCTCTCAAATCCCCATCGTCATCCGTAAAGATCCAGACGTGCGGCGCACACGAGATAATGACTTTGGTTCCTTCGCCCGTGGCTGTGGGGAGAACACAAATTCCCATGGCGGAATCCACTTCGCGTCCCTGGTAGAAAACGTGCTGCTTATCAGCCACACCATCGCTGTTCGAGTCTTCGAGAATGAGGATCCGGTCCCCTTCGGCCCGCTCGCCGAGGCGACCACGATAATTGACGACCTCGCAGACCCAAACGCGACCGAGATGGTCAATGTCGATGTTGGTTGGACTCAGTAACCCCGAAGCTTCCGAAGCAAAGAGTGTGGCTTCCAGACCCTCTGCGACATCCAGCCCCGAAACCGCGTCCTGTGGGTCGCGGCTTCCGCCGGGAGTCCCCCCAGAGGGCTGAACGTATTTCGCCCCAGGTTTCGTTGTGAAAACGAGGAACTGAACCGAACTGGACGCTCCCTGGTCCGATCCTCCGTTGTCGATTCCCGCTCGCGCTTTGAACCGCTTAACTCCGGCGGGCAGGTCGAAGGCCACAACCGAATTCGCGTGCACGCCAATCCCGTATTCCACGACCTTGCCGTTAATACGAAGAGGACCGCCATCGGCGTTTTGATTGATTCGTACCTGGCCCCAGTCGGCTGAAGCCGATTTCCATTTCAGCTCAGTGAGCCGCTTATCACCGGAGTCCAGGATCAGCCGAGGCTCGGCCCAATCAGCCCAGTCGGCAGTGAATGTATCCCCCCCATCGCGGACCACAAGGAAGAGCTCTTTCGCCCCGGCGACATCCACATCGACCTCAACGGCGTGCCCCGGAGTCAGCGTGTTGATCACCTGGGATTGCCAGACCGGGTCCTGGGCCATGGCACACGAACAGATGGCAACATGCAAGGCAAAAAAGTTCAGAGCACGTGAGAGCATGAACGCATCGCTCCAATGGGCAAGAGGAACTGCATCTAACCGTGTGAGGGGCGGATGATCAGGGACCGCCAGTGGAAGAATCCGAGACGAAGTGGAAGAGCCATTGATCTGACCGGCTCGAAGCCTCAACTTCACCCAGCGGACGAGAGCCGCATTTGTTGCAGACCGACAAGGCAGATAGCGAATTGCAGACGATACAGGGCGACACTCTGGGCGTCACCCCGTGCATTTTCAAACGTCGAACGTGAGGAGCGATCCGGTCACTCCCTTGTTATGGCGAAGTGACCGTGCCCCGGTAGACCAGTCCTGCTTACTTCTTGTTCCACTGATCCAGCATCGCCTGAATCATCGCTTTGTTGAAATCAGCGGGAATCGCTTCGTCGTGATTCTGCAGCAGATCGTCGACGGTAACATTCCCTGCGGGGGTCCCGTCAGCCGGAACATCCGCTCCCGACGTCCAGACGATGGCATTGAGAATCAGCTTGCGGAACTGGTTGTTGCCCCAGTTCCAGTGAACATGTCCGCCGCTCGTTCCGAAACCGCGACCACCGTCAGGACGTACGCGAGCCCATGCCGTGTGCTGTGGTTCTTTCCGCTCAAGGACCGCCTTACGAACTTCGGGATTGCCGCTGTGAGGACCGTCGGGACGGCTGAGTGATTCTTTCGGCGGCAGGTCGGTCAGGATCGCTGTGACGCCATCCATCTTTTCTCGAAATCGCATGTGATAGTACCACTCGTCATTGGTCGAGAACGGCTTGACCCCGCGCGTTGTAGGATGTTCGGGCAGCTTCTTGTAGTCGGCAACCCAGTGGGGATTGACGGACCAGTGTGGTTCGAAGAATCCACCGATCCAGTCCAGGAATGCATCTCCCGGCTTACCGGCAACAGTTTCGACTCCGTAGTGAATACAGACGATGCCAGCCCCTTTTTTCGCCAATCCATCGAGTTCTTCCAGATGAGCATTGAAGGGATGCCCTGCTCCACCGTCTGAATAGATCACGATCGTATTCGCGGCGGCCAGCTTCTCTGGGGAAGGCCATCCCTGCTTCTGGATGGAATGGACTTCGGCTGTCACGGGCAGGCCACTCTCGTTGATCAAGCGAGCCAGCAGAGAACAGCCCGACAGATGATCATGAGCACCAAATCCATGGCTGGGATTACCTGCGATCAGAAGAGCTTTCTTCTTCCCCGAATCGCTGGTCTTCCCTTCCGCGGAAATCTTTTTGAGCTTGATATTGCGGAACTGAACTTTCATCGCGGGACCGACGTGAAGCTGGAATGCAAGCAGACCTTTGGCACGTCGTTGTTCTTTGTCTTCGTCGGTGACGACTGAGGTCAGTACGCCATTGATCCGGTGTTCGAAGACGTATCCCTTCGCAGAGATATGGTACTCGTTCCAGTCTTCCTTCTTGATTTTCGCCTGGATCTCGTTGGTATCAGCGAACTTTTCGACCACCTTCGGTTTGTGGTCGTCGCCAATCACGGTTTTCTCTCCACGCAGGGCCAGAATGCCGCGGAAGTTTTCACCGTAATTGATTCCGGAATAGTTGTCGCCCGCTTCGGCGTCAGCCTGATAACCGCCGATTCCCCATTTCCGATCAGGAAGTTCAAAACTTCGGTACTGAATCCCCGAGTTACCGTTGATGATCTTGTATTCCAGCTTCAGCTCAAAATCAGCAGTCTCTCCACCACGCCAGATGAGGAAGGTGTTCGCCTTGATCGGTTTGTCTTCGGTGGTCTTGCCCGTAATCGCCCCGTCTTCAACGCTCCACAGTTCGGGATCGCCGTCCCATTTTTCCAGCGTCTTGCCGTCGAAGATGGAAACCCAGCCATCCTCTGCACGTACCGTAGAGGACATTACCAGAGCGGTCATGACCATCGAACACAGTATCCATCCCATCCGAATGCGCATGAGCATCTCCTGTTGATTCATCGTGAATGTGTTTTGCCGGGGATATCGACCCGCCGATCGGGAAAGAGATTGACGAATCGGTATTTGAGCATATTCGGAACTCGATCCGCAACTGGTGCCGAGTTGCGAAGGGACGCACCTGCGCGATGAAGTGAGCAAGTGGATCGAGCGCGGATGTGGCCTGGAAAAATGTCGGAACCGTCTTCCTGCGGCACGCAGACATTCGATCGCGAAGTTTGCGGTTACCAAAAACACAACGCCCTGGATCGGAACACGAATTTCGTTCGTTCCCGATCCAGGGCGAGAGACTTTTGTCATTTCGATGACACCGCGGTGACCATCGATGGAGAACTTCACTCCGACTAGCCAATCTCACTGACTTTTTCCGCGAGCATCTCGACCGCCTTCAGCAGGCGTTTGCGGACCTTTTCGGGAAGCTCAGCGAATTCCTCGCAGAACTGCGGGGTCAGCAGATTCTGGCACCGTTCGATCGTGGTCGTAAACCGCTTGGCGATCTGCTCGGTGCTGAGATTGGGACGTTCCCCCGCTTCGCGTGGCGGGACGGTCGTCGCATCGGGATTGAAAGGAGCGTACTCACTGGTTCCCTCTGGCAACCGGTTCCCGAACGGTGGGACTGCTGCGGACGCTTCTTCGTCTTCATCTGCCTGATTGGCCGAAACCGAAAACGTGGACTGATGATCAAAGGGAGCGGCTTCACGGGCCAGTGCGGGTTCCGTCGGCAAGCCGTCCAGGGCTTCATCGACGGCTGGGGTGCTCAGGTCCTCACCACGCTGTGCACGGCGCCAGGCCTTCATTTCGGCAACACCAGCCTGGACATCATCGGCCCACTGCAGGCATTCCGCAGCATCGTCCCAGTTAATCGCCGCGTAAAAGTGAGACCACTTGAGCGTCGAGTAATTACTACTGACGTCTCCGAAGGTTTCCCAGACACGTCGTCGCTGGTAAACCTGATCAGCGCTCAGAGAGACCAGCGCGGCGAAGTCTGCGTCGGTTCGTCCTCGCGCAAATCGCTTCGTCCACAGTGCGGCACATTCACCGACTTCCCAGTTACAGCGGCTGACGGCAACTTGCGCACGAGCGATCAACGAGGCTTCGGTTTCTTCACGCACAACTTCCGCAGAACCGGAATGCGACATTTCAACTTCCCAAGGAGTAACAGAATCAAAATTCGTCCAAAGACGTGGACCGTCTCGGACAAGGGCGAGTTCAAATTCGCCGAGTGAACGTCACCCGTCCATGGGGAAGGCGAAATCGTATCGCTCGGCCTTTTAACACGCTACTGTTTATCACGCTACTGTGTCGTCAAAGCCAGAGGCGACGGTACGGTTGATTGCCGAGGATTGAAACCGTTTTTTCACAATTCCTGAAAACCGACCCGCACATCCTCCAACAAATTCTTCATTCTGGACGGCTCACCACATCCGTAGGGGTTCGATTTTGGACATCCAGTGAATCCCGATGTGTACAAGCACTCAATCTCCAGGCAATCTCGTACACAAAGGGATCTCGTAGGCGGAACTTAATGAGAAAGGCACCCCTTCGTTGATCAGGCCCCGCCGCAAAGTCTCGGTGACGAATTCCGCAACCGACGAGAGCAATTCGTAGAATCGGGCGTCGGGCTCCAAGGCTACCGATTCTGCCTGGCTTCGCTTAGCATTTGTGCCAAAAGGATTGGAACTCCATGGCCTGGCTGACAACACTCAGAGATCAGTTTCCGCTGCTGCTCGTGCTGTCGCCGTTGATGGGAGTTGCTTCTGCCTCAGTCGCCGCGTTCAGGGCTCCGGATCTGACGCGATACTTTGCCATTTCGAACTGCGTTTGCACGCTGCTCATCCTCGTCGGGATCGAGTGGCAGTATGAGTCTGACCTGGTCAACCATGCTGCGATTATTCGATTTGCCGAGCAGGCTCAATCCGCAGAAAACAGCGAGATCGCCCCTCCCGAACAGGTCCGGCGCAAGTTGGACCGTATGAGAAGCGAACGAATCCAGAATCATCGATTCGTCGCTGACGGAGTCAACATTTTTCCGGCACTCCTGTTGTCGGTCGTGACCACGCTGATCGTCTGCCGGTTCAAGCCTTCGCAGAGTGACAGGAATTTTTCAGTTCCCCTCATACTTTTCTTTCAGTCCGCGGCCCTGGGAACTCTGCTCGCGAATGACGTCATCGTCTTCCTGCTGCTGTCGGGACTCAGCGTCGCCAGCTTCAGCTTTTTGATTGGAAATTATGGACCGACCGAACGACGCGCGATCACCGAAAGGTATCTGTGGGAACAATGTTGGGGTGGTTCACTGATTCTGATAGGCTTCTCCCTGCTGGTCGTGTCGATCCCCTGGATGAAACTGCAGGATTCCATCGGAACGCCCGCACTCTCAACAAGCGTCTCCAGTATCGTTCAGGACATCCAGCGCTGGACGACGCGAAACGAACTGGCGTTTCATTATCAAAGCGAGATTTTCCCGTGGATGCTGCTCGTCATCTCCATCGGTTTCGCGATCGTCTCCGGTCTGTTCCCCTTTCATGTTTCCCAGATCAATATCATCAGGAACGTTCCCGCTGAACTGGCTTTGCTCTATGTCGTTGGCGGTCTCTCCGCAAACCGCATCGGCTGGTTCCGGTTCGTGATGCCGCTCTCTCCTGACCTGCTGGCTTCATTTGACGAATGGGTGGTGATCGCCTCTGTCGGTGGCGCAATCTGGGGGGCACTGAAAGTGTTCGATACGGCTGATCAGCGAAATCTGATCGCATATGCCTTCCTCAGCCTCTCGGGGATGTCACTGATGGGAAGTTACACATTCTCGCGGATCGGGCTCTGTGGGACGTGGCTGATGCAGCAACAGCTCAACGTGTTGATGTGTGCAGCCCTGTTAACCGTCGGGAACGCAGGGTCCAGCGGGGCAGCTCTTCCTCCCGAACCTCGATTCCCTACTCGCACACTGCTACTGCTGACCGGCCTGCCCGTTTTGTGTTTCTTTTCGAGTGGATCGCTCATCATTTCAGAACTGTTTCGCGAGAGTTTGTTACTGGTCACAATCATGGCAGCGGCGGTCACTTTGATCGTGTTTAAAGCCATTCACATGCTGAACGATCGATTCTCGGCAGAACAACAGGGGACCTTCCGAGCATTGCTCTTCAAAGCACTTCCTCGGACGACCGTGCTGAGTTACGTACTTGCACTCCTCGTGGCGGTTTTACCCAGCCTGCTTCTCCGTCAATGTGAGCCGGAATTTGTGCGGGTCTTTCGCCGATTTGAGCAATCACAAGCGGCAGTTCCTGCCGATAGAGGCTACGTGCAGCGGCAATCAGCGCCGTAACACGACCGGAAAGTAGCGATCAGGCAGATTTTTTTGATTTTGCCGATTTTCACTTCAGTCTGCGAGGTCGCGTTGTCGATGTGACGAAGAGCGGGTCTTGTGCCGAGTCGGCACCGTCATATCAACCGAGCTTGGTCGCCAGCCATCAAGCAATTGAGAACCAGAGGAGCCGGATCCATGAACCGCACACTTTTGCATTGCTTCGCTATCGCGGGTTTAGGTGGCCTGATTCCCTCAGGTGCCTCTGCTCAAATTGCAGGAACTCCATTCAACTGCACCATCTCTCAAACCCGTCCGGTTGTCACGACGCAGTTGCGCCCACAGGCCGTCACGACTTTCTGCGATGTGACAGAGACTCAGGTGCAGCAGCAGCAAGTCGTCGAGAACGTCCCGATCACAACGACGCGGAACGTCACGGTGGATGAAGGGGGATACCAGATGGTCTGGGTTCCGAAACCGGTCACCAAGCAGGTTGCAGAAACGACCATTCAGCGACAGGTTAAGACCGTGTCGGTGCCGGTACAGGTCACGCGACGCGTTCCGACGATGACCACACAAATGGTCCCGGTCCAGTCTGTGCAGCTTGTCACCGAAGAAGTTCCGGTCCAGACGATGGCCGTTGCTGCTCCGGCCTGCAATACGTGCAACACCCGCCGTGCCTTCGGGCCGGCTCGAATGGCACCACAAATGAGCTACCTGCCGCCGGTCTACCCGACGGTTCCTTACACCACCACCATGGTCGCTCCGTACACAATGGCGACAATTTCAACAGTTCCAGTGGTCGTGGCTCCACTCCCCCAGACGGCATACAACCCTGCGGCCCTTTACCCGACTCCCGCAGTTTCCGACCCAGCTCATTCATCTTCTTCCAGCGACTATGAAACCGTTCCCGCACGCAGCGTCCCTGTTCCCAAAGAGGAAGCGTCGGCCCCGGTTCGCAAGACTTCCATGTTCAATGGCGTTCCCTCGGCTGCGTCAGTCTGGCAGACGCGAAACACCGTTACGCGCTGATCTCGGCGAGGATGCTCTCCGCAGAACAGCCCACGCTGAAGAATCTTGATTGATTCAAAAAGCAGGCAGGTCCCGATCGTCAAATCGGACCTGCCTGATGGCGTTTTCAGGCATGCTTGTTTCCCAAGTCCACCCGATCAAGGCCGACATCAGACAGGTGCCGGGCCAGGCGTCTCAGCCCCTCTTCGACCGTGACTTGAGGAACGTAGTTCAGATCCCTGCGCGCCGCATCGAGCCGAAACCAATGACTGGTTGAAAGCTGGCGGGCGACAAACCGCGTCATCCTTGGTTCATCCTGTCGTCCTGTCAGCTTGTAGACCAGTTCCATGGCCGCCCCCGCAGCGTAAGCGACATTCGCTGAAACAGTTCGAGTCACCGGTGCGACGTTCGCGCATCCCAGGATCCGGTTGATCAGATCCCACAACGGCAAAGGTTCTCCGTTGGAGATGAAATAGACTTTACCGGCACACCCAGAACCTTGCATCAGGTGATCGGCAGCAAGCAAGTGGGCATCAGCCGCATTGTCGATGTAGGTGGCATCAACCAGATTTCGGCCGTCACCGACACGGCGCAGTCCGCCCGCTCGTCCTCGTTGAATCAATCGCGGAATCAGGTGGTTATCACCGGGCCCCCAGATGAGGTGTGGCCGAAGAGCTACCGTTGCCAGATCGGCTCCATTCGCGGCAATCACCCGTTGCTCTGCTAACGCCTTCGTCTGGGGATAATGCGTCAAATAGTGGTCGGGGTACGGAGCGGATTCATCAATGCCAGTCTCGTCCTTCCCGTTGAACACCACGCTGGGCGAACTGGTGTAAACCAGCCTCGAAACCCCGTGTCGCCGGCAGGCATTGATCACGTTTTCTGTGCCGACGACATTGATGCGGTGGTAATCCTCGTAACGACCCCAGACCCCCGCTTTGGCAGCGACATGGAAGACAAGCTCGCAACCAGTGACGGCCTGATCCACGGCCGCCGCATCCCCAAGGTCGCCGCGAAAGCACTCGACTCCCCGAGCCTTGAGCTCGGGCGTGTCGCTGCGCTGGAGTGAGCAGACTTGTTCGCCGCGGTCGACCAGTCGTTCAACGATTGCCTTCCCGAGGAACCCATTTCCACCGGTAACCAAAACTCGCATTCAGTTGCACTTTCAAGGAAATAACGTGAGCTCGGCATGCTGCAACCCGTCTTTTTGAGCCCTCACACCAGACCGATATGGTCAGAATGGCAAGACAGTCAGGAGGAAGGTCGCCAGCAGGATGAGCAAGATGACGACCATCCACCAGGGTCGCGGCTTTTTCGCTGCATCTTCTGAAGAAATCCACCGATCGCAAGCCGGGCAATAGTCCGCTGCTTCCAGCATCAATTCGCCGCAATGAGGGCAGGGAACATAACCGTCATCCTCCTGGTCATCTTCGACTTCGTATTCATCACTCTCCTCTTCCCGATATCGCATGCAGGCCCTCACTCTTTCTGAAATCTTGCATGATTTAACGTCGTCTCTCACCTGCGGGATAGCAATCCCAACCCACACAATCGATCCAGTTTCTCTGATGATTCGAATCGCGTCGACAAGTCTTCGTCAAACGGCAAAGTTTGCCGAACAGTCAAGGCGATATTCTAGGAGGAGCGGATTTTCCATGGTGGATGATCCGCGACTTCAGGATGAGAATTCCGGCCCCGGATGGCCTGCCCCTTTTAATGTTCTTCCGTTTCGACGGGATGAGGAGCAGCCAATGCTTACGAACGAACAATCAATATCGAGTGTGATTGAAAATCAACTTGCCGAACAGTCTAAACAGTCCTGGTTGAAGATGCTGACGGGAGCCGCACTCGGCTTTGCCGGTCTGCATTTTTTCGTGACCCAGCCAACCGCTCGTGAACTGGCCCAGGTGAAATCGACCCTTCATGTCATGGAACAGCGGGTGCAAGAGCTGACGGCCGTCGGCGACTATGTCGGCGACACCAACAGCCTGCTCACCAACCTGCGGATCCAGCAGGCCGAAACGCTCGACGCACAGCGTGCTCTTCGAGCGATTCACGATCTGCGGAGTGAACTGGTTGAAGTTGCTGCCAAGAACGATGTCGTCAGCTCAGCAATCGCTGGAATGGACATCCTGCAGGATCGCATCATTGACCAGCACTCGAAGACGATCGGTGCCGTTCAAATTTTCGACCTGATGGCCTCGCTTCAGAACAACATCATCGACCAGCGCGAATCTCACGAGAGCGCCACTGCATCACTTGAGCAGTTGATCTCGCTCAAAGAGACCGCTTCAGCACAGGGGAAAGACATCAATCAGGCTCAGGCCTCTCTGGCTCAGTTGGTGGGATTGAGTGACGACCTGCAGCGTCAGTCCGATAAGATGGAACTCGCCCGCACCAGCCTGACCGGACTCGCTTCGCTCAAGGCCGAACTCTACGCCGCCGCAGAAAACCTGGAAGCAGCTCAGAATGTTGCAGACAAAGTCGTCAGCCTTCAGGGTCGTCTGGCGGTGGGAGAACAGCAGGCAGAAATCGCTGCTGAACGAGCTGAAAAACTGATTGCGATTAACTCAAAGCTGATTGCAGGCGGACTGAACGTGGCCGCCTCGTCAGAAAACCTGGACCGGATGCTGAACATTCAGAACAAACTGAAGAGCGACGAACTGAACGTGGCCGCTTCGGAACAGAATCTGGTCAGCCTGCTCAACATCCAGGGGAAGCTGGCATCCGATCCATCAACCGCAGCCGTCTCTGAACAGAATCTGGCGAATCTGCTGAGCATCAACGAAAAGCTTGCGGGCGAACAAGCGATGATCGCCACCTCGGAGCAGAATCTGGCGAACCTGCTGAAGCTTGAGTCGACTCTGGCTGATCAGACGGGATCCGTTGCAGAAGCGATTCAAACGATCGAAACTCTGCGTGGTTTCCGCGAAACCTTGAATGCCCACATTCAGTCTCTGGTGAGCATTCAGAAGGAACTCGCTGAACTGGGCCAGATCGAAGAACAACTTTCCAAGGTCACCCGTGCAACCCGTCCGCTGGTCGAAGTTTCAAACCCTCGAATCAGCGATGAAGCACAACGGCTGGCTCAGGAAGTGATTGAGAACCGGACGGCCGCTCTCGACGTCGAAGGTCCAGCATCGGCCATCGATGACGTCATCGTAAATGAGTCGCCATCGGAGTTCGCAGAAGTCCCGCTGCCAATCGAAGAATAGTCGACGCAGTCGTCGAATGAATCTTGAGAACCCGGTTTTGTCCGACAGACAAAGCCGGGTTCTTCGCATTTCATGGGAGGTGCCAGTGAACGATCCGAGCGATTGACGGACTGCGGGATTCCGTAGTGGGATTTCCAGTCGAGGCGAAACAGTTCAAACGGATAACGTTATCTGCTCACAGTTCGACCAGCCGAGGCGAGAACAGCCCCCATGAGAGCAGGCCACGGATCGGCGAAACATCAAAGGCTCGATTCACCCAGGCGGAACGATGGAGCCAGATCAAAGCGCGAAGCCGACGCGGGACTCATTCGGATCGGCTGGAAGAGGAATCTCCAGGACGAAACCAACGAATGTGAGACACATTCCAACGACGACACCGGGACTTCACAACCTCACCTGAGATGCCAAGTGACGTGCAACTGAAGCCGTCAGCGTTGGATCAGGGCTTGATCCCGGCGGGCACGCTGCTGTTGTTAGGAAGTACCGCGGGGACGACGCCGGCGTTGTTGTTCGTCGGCCGGTCTGAATCAGGCAGCTCGGCGGGCTTGTCGGGAACCTGGTTGTTCACAGGAATGACATCACGGGCACCGCCGTGCATCGCCAGTCGACCTCGGACGAATCCACCGAGTTTCTGGACGTCACCCGGATCCGGAGCTTTACCCTGGATCACTCCGGAACAGATAGGGACGATCACATCGTAGGCAGGTTGAGCAACCGGACGGAAACGTGCCAGAAGACCGCCAAGGGCTTTACCCTCAGCGTCGAGATCTTTGTCTTTGCCATCCTTGTCCTTGGAACCGTCTGGCTTAAAGGCAAGATAGAGGTCCCAGAAGCAGCCCTTCCAGATCGGATTGTTAGGCTTCGCCTGGGCGTCATTGGCCATCTGCAGGGCACACTCAGAGATCGCGGTCACGAGATCATCGACTTTGACTACGGGGGGAACAGGAACACGTCCCAACGCGTAGCAGGCTTTAGCGCGTACCGTCCAGACGCGATTCGGGTCCTTTACAACGGACAGCAGTGACTGAATCACAAAGGGAGTGTTGTTCGCGGTGTCCAAGGCAACGGTCATGTTCCGAAGCCCCTCAATCAATCGAAGCTGATACCACCAGTGATTTTCTGGCTTCGCCAGCTCGGCCACAATCGCAACCGCGATCGTTCCGCGTTCCTTCACAGTGGCCTGTGGCTGAGCGAACTTCAGGATACGGATCAGTCCCTGCATTGCTGCAATCTTGACTGCCTGAGGCTGCCCGTTTACAGGATCTTCTTCGATATTTTTCGCCGAGATCATCTGAACCAGAAGCGTATGTGCGGGTGCGTAATCCAGCTCGCTGAGAATCAGAACGGCATGCAACCGGACATAGAAATTATTGACCAGAAGCTCAGGAATCTGCCGGAGAAGCTCCTGATTGACGAATTGCGTTGTGCTGGCAACGTCTGCGGGCTTGCTTCCAGGACTACCGATGCCGGTTGTAATTTCTCGCATCAGGGTTTTGTGCAGATCAGGCAGCAGTTTCCGCTTTTCGCCCTGGGTCATTTCCGCCAGTTTAAAACGAAGTCCCCCTGCAATCACCTGTTTTCCGTTCGTGCTCAGATCGCAGTCACGCAAAACCTTGGCAAACTTGCCACTGAAGTCTTTCTTGAGTTTTGCGACCTCATCAGCCGTCGCAATCGGCTGTTCCAGTTCCATAATCGCCGGTGGTTCAGGCAACGGCTGAAATGAGGGAGGAAGCCAATCAGGATCGGGTTGCTCAAACGTGGATTTCTCGGGGGTGCTTTTCTTGGTCTGCTTTGAGTCGGCCTTTTTCTTGGGTGCCGCAGGCCGGTTCAGCCCGGGTTGTGCGAACGACGCTGAGTCAGAAAAGCTGATCGCCATCCCGACGGCCAAAGTGAGCCGGAGCGACCGAGCCCGCGTGAGCAGATTCCAAAGGGAGACGGTTCCCACCCACTGCGACGAGGATGAGGATTCGGCCCGATGAAGGTCGTGCATGGACCCATCCTTCACATCAGAATGGTGTGGGTTCGAATATTGACGAAGTCGGTTCATGGACATGAGGGTCTCAGCACCAAGCCCGGTTTTGTTAGTCGCGACAAATTAACCACATCGGCGCTGTTTTGCCACCCGATCGCAGTACCCGTTTTCGCGGCTTTAACATTTGTGGGCGAGTTCGTTGCGTGCCTGGTTGTCCGCAGCGCAAAAGCGAATTGTCATTCAATCGTTCAATCATCGCCGGGAACCAGAGCATCCTCAACAGGAAATTCAGAACCGAGCCGGAAACCAAATTACATTATGAGGAACTGGAGAGAGGCAGAATTTCCACGATGTGTGGATACGGAAATGCATGGGGCTGGAGTCGTTGCACCACTTGGACTACCCTAACAGCCTGACGTCGGGTCAGTCAAGAAAATCCCGAATTCTCCCTCTGGCAAGATCGGGATTTCCCCCCTCGCCGCAGTATTGATTGCACAGCCACGACGGTCGGAATTTCTGGATCAACTTTCCCCATACCTTCCACCTACTTCTATCCCGCCCTGGGGAAAAGGATCGACATTCGTGATTCTCGCCGCCGGATTAACCCCCGCCTGGCAGCAGGTACTGTCGTTCAGCCAATTTGTGCCCGGTGAAGTCAACCGAGCCCACCGCTCGGCCTGGTGCGGATCTGGCAAAGTTCTGAACGTCGGAGCGGCACTGCACCAGTTGGGTGCCTCTGCCAGAACGCTGTGCCTGGTGGGGGGCCCCTCGGGCGAGCTGATCGCGGCCGATTTTGCCCGTCTGGGAGTTTCAGTCCGGTGGATTCGGTCGCAGGTCCCCACCCGGACCTGTACCACCATCCTGGACGAAACCACGCGAACAACGACGGAACTGGTCGAGAACTCGCACCCTATCCCGGAGGAAGATCGGGCCGCGTTCCTTTCGGCCTTCGCTGAGGAATCCCGGACTGCCAATGTCGTCGTGTTGAGTGGATCGCTGCCCGAGTCGACTCCTGCTGATTTCTACCGGCGACTTCTCGAACAAACGACGGCCAAAGCCGTGCTGGATATCCGAGGAGCAGAACTCGAGGCAGCCCTTCCGCTTCGACCATTCGTCGTGAAGCCCAATCGTGAGGAACTCTCGCGGACCGTCGGGAGGAAACTAACGACCGAAGATGCTCTGGTGTCGGCCCTGTCAGAGATTCGAGATCGCGGTGCTGCCTGGGTTGTTGTCAGTCAGGGCGAAGCGCCGTTACTGGCTCTCGGACCGGATGGGCTGCTGAAGCTCCCGATCCCCAAGGTCAATGTGATCAATCCCATTGGCTGCGGAGACTGCCTGGCCGCCGGTATCGCCGCGGGAATCGATCAACAGTATCCGATGCGGCAGTGTCTGGAGATCGGCATTCGTGCTGCCGTGATGAATGCGCAAGAGTTGCTTCCAGCGAGGAACCTGACAAAACTCATCGAGGATTGATGACGCACGCATGACCTTGGGAGTCGGAGCGACGGCCTGCGATTACTGACGTGCCGTCACATGCGACCGCCCCACTGACCGGCACGAAATCAGCGTTTTTCTCATTGATCAGACTGTAAGAGCGACAAATTCCACACTCCGTTTACATCCACGTTCCGTTCTGCGCACATCGATGCGGATACTGCGATTTCACGCTGGTCGCGGGGCGTGATGATCTGGTGCAAGATTATTTGCGTGCACTGGAACTTGAGATTGAAACGGCGCACGTTCCCCCAGCGGTCCCCGTAAAGACAATTTTTTTCGGCGGCGGGACACCTACTCATCCTCATCCTGACGAACTGCGACGCCTGTTTGAACTCGTTCGACGAACGTTTCCACACACACCGGAAACGGAATTCAGTGTCGAAGCGAACCCGCTCGATCTGACCGAAGAGAAGTTGCAACTCCTGCAGGAAGCGGGAGTCAACCGAATCAGCCTGGGAGTGCAATCATTCTCACCACAGTCGCTGAAACTGCTGGAGAGAGATCATGATCCCGTTCAAATCGTCGACGTGATGCGGCGTCTCAAGCCGCGATTCGAAAACATTTCGCTCGACCTCATTTTTGGAGTACCGGGCCAGTCACTGGAGGATTGGCGCTGCACGCTGCGTCAGGCAATCGATCTGGAACCAGCTCACATCTCCGCCTACGGTCTCACCTTTGAAAAAGGGACCGAGTTCTGGACTCGCCGTGAGCGAGGTCAGTTACAGGCAGCCGATGAGGAACTCGAAAGGGACCAGTACGCCCTCGCGATGGAGATCCTGCCCCAGGCGCAATTTCATCAGTACGAGATCTCGAACTACGCCCGTCCCGGATTTGAATGTCGGCACAATCAGGTCTACTGGAGCGGCGACGAATACTGGGCCTTCGGGCCGGGTGCCGCCCGTTACGTTGGAGGCCGGCGTGAAACGAACATCCGGAGCGTCCTCGGCTGGCTGTCACGGATCGAACGGGGAGAATCCCCTGTTGCCGATGCGGAAGAACTGGCCCCCGACCATCGTGCCCGAGAACTCGTCTATCTCGGACTTCGTCGCATCACCGGACTGCAGCGAACAGAGTTTTTTGCTCGCACGGGAATCAGGTTCGATGACCTTTACAGAGACACCCTCAAAGAGCAGATTCAGTTGGGACTGGTCGCAGATGATGGTGAAACCGTGAAACTAACGCTCGCCGGTCGATTCGTTGCGGATCGCGTGGCAATGGAATTTCTGTGAGGCGACATCTGGCAAGCCACATCGCTACACAGGAACCGTAAACAAAAACAGCTTAATCACATGGATTAAGCTGTTCGAGTCTCAAATTCGTCGATGTTGTCACGCCCACCTGTGCTGCGGTTCGGTGATCGTTGAACGTCGACCGAACCGCCGTAACACGGTAGGAAGACGGGCGTCAGGCCGCACGCTTCTGACTGCGGGCCGCACGAAACTCATGACAGATTTCGGTCACGGCCGTGACGACCCGAGCCTGATCGCTGGCGGGAAGTTCTGGATAGCTGGGCAGCGCGAGGATATCTCGTGATGCGGCTTCCGCCTCGGGGAACTGGCCGGGACGATATCCCAGATGCTTGAAGCACTTTTGCAGGTGCAGCGGCTTGGGATAGTAGACGGCACAACCGACCTTGCGCGCTTTCAGTTCCTGCATCAGGGCGTCGCGGTTTCCGTGTCGCACCCGAATACAATATTGATTGAAAACGTGGCGGCGATTTGCACCGACTTTGGGTAGAGCGATCGAATCAAGGACCCCTTCCTGGCGGAACATGTCGCCGTAGCGATCAGCGTTCCGCTGCCGGGCTTCGGTCCAATGATCAAGCTGTCGCAGCTTGACTCGCAGGACGGCTGCCTGCAGGGCATCCAGCCGGCTGTTCATGCCGACTTCAATATGTTCGTACTGTCCGACATCCCCGTGGACTCGCAGTCGCTTCAGTCGCTGAGCCAGTTCGGGATCGTCCGTGGTCATCATCCCGCCATCGCCCGCCCCACCCAAATTCTTGGTCGGGAAAAAGCTGAAGCAGCCGACGGATCCAAGGACGCCCGTCTTTCGGCCCTGGTACTCTGCTCCAATCGCCTGGCAAGCGTCTTCGACGATCTGCAGGTCATGTTTTTGAGCGACTCGCCACAGAGCATCCATCTCGCAGCACTGGCCGAACAGATGAACCGGCATGATCGCTTTGGTACGCGGCGTGACAGCTTCTTCAACGGCACGCGGATCAAGGTTGTAGGTATCAGGATCGATATCGACGAAGACGGGGGTGGCTCCCACGCGGCAGATGGAACTTGCCGTCGCGAAGAATGAGAACGGCGTCGTAATCACTTCGTCGCCTTCTCCGATTCCCATCGCCTGAAGAGCAATGATCAGAGCATCTGTTCCCGAGTTACACCCAATCGCGTGGCGAGCATCGCAATACTCGGCGATTTCTCGTTCGAGTTCCGAGACTTCCTCGCCCAGAATGAATTTCTGTTCCTTAAAGACCCGCTCCACGGTCGCCATGATTTCTTCAGACATGGCGTTGAACTGGGGTACCAGATCGATAAACGGAATCGGTCTTTCGTCAGTCATACCCAAGGTGTAGGTCATCTCTGCGATTCCTTTCGCATCCGTTGACATCGATGAAGTGATTCAGGTCGCGGAATCTAGGTGGGAAGGTGATTGGGGTCAAGATGAAGCGCGACGTTGATCGCGGTTTTCATTTTGACCCTTGAAATTCACGCTAGTACCGAAGCTCAAGTCCGAACGAAAGTCCTTGGAGAGTCGTCCCCGAGTAGTTTCGAGTCAGGCGGAAGTCAGGCTGGTTGTAGACGACGTCGTTGTAGCTCTTGTTGACCTGGCCCACCCAGATGTAGTTGTAGGCAACGAAGGCCGACAAGTTCTTCGAGAGTGCCACGTTCGAGTAGAATTTCACGTCGAACAAGGGACTGAATGTCGTTCCTTTCAGCGTCAGGCTCTGTGCCGGATCGTCGGAACCGAACACGTTGGTCGTATCCAGATTGGTTTTCCAGGTGTTCATACCGAAGGTGAACTTGGGCTCGACACCGATCAGGAATCGGGAGTGCATCGCTTCGGCTCGCAAACCGAGCTGAGGACCAAAGATGTTGTTGTTACCGGCTGAGTCAATCGTTCGAGAGATCACGTTATTGATCGTGGGATCGATCGCGTCTTGCTCGTTGTACTGGCCGAACTGGTTCAAGCGGTCACGGATGTTGAAGTAACGACCACCGATCATCGGTCGAAGCTGGATGATGGCGTTGGGGTCCGGGCTGTCCAGAACATAGTTACCTTCTGCACCCCAGGCCGATGTCAGCAGCTTGGCCTGATAGCTGACGTCGTAGTCGATGGCCGAGGATGTGGCCGTCATGTTCTGAGGAACGCCGTTGACGAGCACAGGCTGCGAGATGAACTGAGCTTGTTGCCCGTTCGTCGCGGGATTTCCGTCGGCTCCGACATTCCCGCCGATGACGACGGCTGGATTCGCGTCGATCTGCTCCTGGATATAGCCCGTTCCGATTCCCCGGTTGACCCCGGACTCGAACACGCTGGCAAGCGTATTACCACCGTTGTAGGTATTGCCGCTGTCCTGCAGGACAAAACCACCCAATTCCACTGTCCCTGTCGAAACCGGCAGTCCGAACGTACCGCGGAATCCATTCAGGTTGTTATTGGAGAACGAGTCGAGACCAGGAGCGATGGCAGCGCCGCTGACGCCATTCACCGTTCGGGCAAACTGCACATTTTCGGCAAGCTGCTGTCGGCCAGGAAACCCGTAATTCGATAAGGGGTTGCTGCTATTCACAGCGACGACGCCACTGGAAGGTTGAGCCCCCAGCAACACATCGCCGGGAGCCGAAATGTTCCACAGCAGATACTCGCCGCGGAACCAGGCATGCCGGAACGTGTCTGTGAGAAAGTTCCCCAGCGGACTTTCGTCGTAAAGAAATCCCAAATCGTCGGGCAGCTCCTCGTAGATCGTGGGTGCTGGCGGACCGGGATATCGCTCCACGCCGCTACGCTGGTAGCTCTGAGGTCTCCCGTGGTACTGGCCTGGTATGGCCGCCTCGTGAAAGGTGTGAAACCCAGCAGGCTGCACTCCGTTTCCCGTAGGCGGTCCCATTTGGCCCTGAGCCTGTATTGGCACTGATACCAATGCAGCCAGTACTGTGAGCAAACCGAATGGAATCCGTCCGGTCATGATGTTTCCCTGACAAGTGCATCCCGACGGGTCTTTCAGTGTCGTCAACATTACGTATTGCCATTGACGCACCGACACTAACGCCTATGCCTGAAGTATCGGTTCTGACGATCGTGAAACTTCTGGAAAAACTTTTCCGTTAAGTCAGATCGTGAGGAAGATTCTGATTTTGGGCATTGTTCCACCTTGATCTTGAGGCAATCTTTAAGGAGACTACTCTTTCCAGATGCTTGTAAATCTGTTAGAGACACTCGATTCAACTCCGGCAGGGATGCTTGAATTGTGATGTTCATTGAGTGGCACCACCTCATGCTCTGACCGGCGCAACGACCACAATGCAGTGGTTTCGCGATTATCGGGGGGCATTTGGGGGAAGGGATTCCCATGTGGAACGGATTTTGGAAGCTCACCGTGATGGTGGGAGTGATCGGCGTTGGATTATTCGCCGTTTTTCAGGCACAACAGGGGATGAACCGCGCTGCGACGATGCAGCCATCGGTTGCCCTGGGTGATGTCGATACTCCTGAAGATTCCGCCGAAGAGACCGACAGCGAAGCACCAGACGCCGGAGCGGCTTCGTCAGTCTCCGTCTCGCGCCTGGATGAGCAACGCTCGCCCGTTCCGCGCAAGCGCCCCACCGATACTTATGAGGAAGGGCGAATCGATCTGGTCGGACGATTCAATTCCGAGAAAGCCACCGTCAAAACCGCAATGGGCGGAGCGACGAAAGCCCGGTCCTCGTCGGAGCGACAAGTTGCTGCCATTGATCTGCAGCCACCCGCCCGAGGGCTGAGCTTTCGGGATGATGTCGAACTCGTCGAACTCGAAGTGCCGGAAGAAGCGACAGAAGCACCGCAAAGCCTTCCTGACGAAGAAGAAGAATCCCTCTTCTCTGATTCCGATGAACCGTCGATGAAACAATCTGCCGAAGCCTCTGCAGAAGAGGAGCAAGCAGAAGAAGAGGCCCCCAGCGCGGCTCCTGAAGCATCATTTGATCCCTTCGACAGCGACTCACCGGCAGCAAAAGAAGACGTTGAGACCGAAGCCGTCAACGAAGCTCCCCCCGCTTTTGACGAACTCGAAGAAGTAACAGAAGAAAACAGCCCGTCAGAAAAATCAGCGACGAAGGCGGAAACGAAAGAAGTCGCCGAACCGGCCCCCTCAAAGTCCGTCATCGACTTTGGAGATGAGGCCGTCATCCCACGCTCACGCCGCGCGACTCTGGGTAAAGAAAAGAAAACCGAGGGTCAGGAAAAGAAGGCCGAGCCTGCCGCCACCGAAGCACCTTCGTTCCAGGAAACCCCCGAAGAGGCCGCAACGGACAAGGACGCCCCTCCTCAGGACGAGCCCGAATCGATCGAGGAAGAACCCAAGTCTGATCCTCTCCTGCCAGGCGACGGAATGGTGGAAGAAGAAAAGCAAGAGGATGAGACCCCCTCCGCTGTGGAGGCCCCTCCTGCATTCGAAGAATTCGACGCGGAAGAAGAGCCTGCCCCCAAATCAAAATCCAAAGTGACTCCCCCTGCCAAATCGCAGATCCAGTCACTTCCGGAACCGAAGCGAGAGCCCGTTCCAGCACTCGGAAATCCCTCCACGGACACACTGAGTACCCCGCCTGGACTCTTTCCTGTTGATGATGAGCCAGCACCGAAGTCGCCTGCTTCTGACAGAAAGCGGCTTTCGCTCCCCGGACTACCTCTGGAGCCACAGACCACACCCAACCGCCGTCTGCCCGAACCCGAGATGTTCGAGCGAGACACGCGTGAAGAAGAAGATTCAGACCGCGAACCGTTTTCGCCCCGGGAGCCAGCCAAGCGTCGTTCCGATCCCGATAGCATCGCTCCAAGTGATCTGGTTGGAGATGGCGTGGCAGGTGACCCCTCGCAACAGGGCGTGCAGCAACCACGACTGACGATCGAGAAAGTCGCACAGCATCAGGCAGTGGTCGATCAACCACTGATCTACACGATCATCGTGCGAAACACGGGCAGCGTTGTCGCTCACAATGTGGTCGTCGAAGATCGCATCCCCAAAGGGACCGAACTGATGGGGACATCACCCCGTGCAGAACTGGTCGGGAAGCGACTGATCTGGAACGAACTTGTCTTGAAGCCGAACGAAGAGAAAAAGATCTCGATCAAGGTGATTCCCAAACAGGAAGGGCCGATCGGCAGCGTGGCACGACTCTACTTTGCCACAGAAGTTTCTGCAGAGATCCAGGTCGCAACTCCTCAACTGGACTTCACTGTCAAAGCGCCGCACGAAGTCCGTCCGGGACAGACGGTCGATCTGATCTTCTATCTCAAGAATATCGGGACGGTCGACGCCAGTAACATTCTGGTCCGTGATATCATCCCCGAGAACTTCAAACACGATGAAGGGACCGACATCGAATGTGCCATCGGTAAGCTGGCACCGAACGAAGTCCGTGAAATCGTGCTCCCCGTCACCGCGATGTCGACTGGAACGGGAACGAACCGTGCCATCCTGACCGCGGACAGCGGAATCAAGAAAGAACTCGACCACACCATCAATGTGGTTGGTGAAGTTCTGGTCCTGACGCGATCCGGACACAACCGCGTGTACGTATCCCGGCCCGCTACCTTCACCAGCAATATCCGCAATGAAGGAAACCAGCGCGTAGCCAATGTGCGAATTTCGGAAGTGGTTCCGGCAGGAATGGAATTTGAAGCGGCCTCAGAAGGGGGCCGATACGATCCCAAACAACGGGCCGTCCATTGGACACTTGGCCCGTTGGGCCCTGGAGACGACCTTGCCGTCAGCGTCAAATACGTACCGAAAGAAACAGGAACACACGTAGGTAAGGTCACCGCGACGGGGGCTTCCGGCAGTACGGCATCGGTCAATTCTACTGTCGAGGTCGTCGGACGTCCTGAGCTTCAGATGGAAACCTTGAGTGCCACGGGGGTCGTCTCGGTGGGTGACCGGATCACCTCAAAGATGCAGCTGAAAAATTCAGGCACCGCTCCGGCCCGCAATGTTCGACTGAGCCTGCGAATTCCACCTGAACTGCGGCTGGTCGAAGTCCGCGGTCGCAGATACCAGCAGCAAGGCGATCAGATCCTCTTTGAATCGATCGATGAACTGAATCCTCAAGGAAACGCAGGCTTCGAATTGACTCTGGAACCGATCGAAGAAGCCGATGCCAAAATTCAGTTGGAAATCTCGGCCGAGCATCTCAGCAAGCCCCATCGACGCGATGAGACGATTCAGATCGTCCATGACATCCTCAAGTAATCAGGCTGTTGAGAAATCCTGAGTTTTCAGACGTATAATGCCCCGGAGCAACCGCTTCCGGGGCATCTTTCTTGTCATGAGGACAATTTCCTGTTGGCCGGCGATGTGCGAGGATTCGAAACGAAATGCGATACGGCCGTCTTCGACTGATTGCACTCTTTTTCTTCCTTGTGCTGCATACGTCCCTCGGCCAGGCAGATGAGAATCTCGTCCGATATTTCGAACAGCTTCGCCAGCGCAGCCTCCATGCCATCGCGATCGCCGACGCCATGTCGAGATTGTCCGATCCGTCGATCCTCCCGACTGAACAGAATGAACTGACGATTCAGCTTTCCCGCACGCTGGCTGAACAGGCCGGAAATCTGCCCGATGACCAGCGCGACGCCTCATGGATCCGAGCGCGAACACTGATTGAAGAACGTCTGGATCAGGCCCCCCTGAACCCGCGCGTGATGCTGCTTCTGCGAACTCAACTCGCATCCGTCTGGATCGCAGAGAGCACCTGGATGCGGGCAGAACGGGAGTATCATCCTTACGACGAAGCACTGCTGGAACGGGCTCATTCCACTGCCATCACAGGGATCGAAATTCTGCGTCCGATCGAGCAGACGCTCGCAGATCCCCCGGTGGATATGACCGGAAAAAAAGTGGACACCAGTGGACCGACGAATCACCAGATGCGACTGCTCCTGCACCAGGTCCGGTGGGAACTGGGCGTGAGCTATCGAAATCTGGCTGAACTGGCATCCCCTGACTCCGCCGACCGAGCGGCCCATGTTGCCAGTGCCGAGCAGTACATGAAACAACTGGTCGGAGTTGCCGACGAACCTCTTCAGACACGCGCTCGGATCCTGCTGGCCACCTGTGCCAGACTGGCTGGCAGGCTCGACCGGGCGACCGAACTGATCGGCCTTGTCATCGGAACTGCAGAGAAGACTGAAGCCGGGCCATCGGATGAAATGCTGGTAGAACAGACCCGTATTCTGCTCGACCAGCAGCGTACCATCGATGCGGCAGATCTTCTCGTGAAGGTACGAAGCAAGCGACGTCGACTGACCGGAGAGCTCTGGTTTCTGCGAACCCGTTCGCTGATTGCCTTGCGTGATGTGACGATCGAAAAGAAACAGGAAGCTCTTTCCGATGAGCTGGCGGAACAGATTGCGGCGGCGATCGAACGGTGTGAGCAGCAAGTCGGCGGCTACTGGGCTCGACGTTGCCACGTCCTCTGGGCCGACTCCAAATCAGCGCATCAGTACGGGCCGGAACTCGATGCCCTGATGCAACAGGCTCGAACCGACTTCACATCCGGCCGATTTGAAGAAGCGGTCAGTAAATACTCCGCAGCGGAAAAGGTCGCTCAGAGCCATGGTCAAACCGACCTGGCGATGGAACTGGGTTCCACGGGAGCATCCATCCTGCTGAACGGCAAGAAGTTTGACGCTGCCGCGACAGAGTATTTTCGCTTGGTCCAGGACTACCCCTCGTCGCCCCGATCGGCAAACTTTCATCTCTTAGGGACATACTCCCTCGGACGAGCCTATGACGCCAACCGAACACTGGCGCGACGCAGTTCCTACACCGAGGCTCTGGATCGACACCTGACCGATTACCCTCTGGATGAAACCGCCAATGAAGTCCGTTTTCTCAAAGGACAGTTAGAGGAACAGCGACTTCAGTCGACAGCAGCACTTCCGCTGTACCTTCAGGTCGCAGCAGACCATCCCCGGGCACTCGAAGCCATGGCGGGAGCTGCGAGATCTTATGAGGCGATTCTGCGCCGCATGCGCGAGCGGCAGCTGCCTACCACCGAGATCACGCAAGCCGCGATCGAGACACTTTCAAAATATCTGGAAGCTGGCGCACCACCGGCAGAAGAATGGTCGACAACCCACGCCGATATTGCGCTCAGGTTCGTCTCGATTCTGCTGATGGAGGCAGACACTTCACGAACGGAAATTTCGATGTCAGGACCTTCGCCCTCACACGATGCCGCTCGCACTTCGGCGAAGGGGCGTCGATACGAGCAGGCCCGCGCATGGTTGAATCGCGTCGAGCAATTTACAGCTCGCAACGCCTCACGCACGGACGGTCACGAAGCGATTGCGACACTCAAGTCACGGAGCGTTCCATTTGAAATCCTGCTGCTCGCGCGGGACGGAAACTTTTTCGAGGCCGGAAAAACGCTCGAGAGTTCATCGCTTTCACCAGCCGAACAGTTGGAGATTGTCGCTCAGCTTTCCAGTGTTACGGTCGCGGCTCCTGTCGATGAACGTCCTCCGCTCGCACGTCTCGTGATCAGGGCTGGCCAGAAATTATTGACCCAGTCAGACAAGTTCTCAGAGGCCCAGAAGGAACAACTTCAGCAGAATCTCGTGAACGCCTACCTGCTCACAGGCCAGGTTTCAGACGCTCTCGAGTTAGCTCGGTCCCTGTCGGAGGCCACCTCCAGACACCCTGAAAAACAACGGCAACTGGCAGCACTCCTCAGCGAATCGCCAGCGACTGAGGCACAGAAGTTGGCTCAGCAACTCTGGCGGCGGGTTGAAACACTCAACAAGCCGGGGACAACCGAATGGATGACAGCTCGGTACGAAGTCCTTCAGTGTTACGTGCGTCTGAATCAACTGGATGAAGGACGGAAACTGCTGGAAATCACCAAAGTCCTGTACCCGGAACTGGGGGGCAAGGATTTGAAGCCTCAGTTTGATGCGCTCGAAAAGAGTCTCTCGAAAGGAAAATGAGTCCCCCAGCGTTTTTCATTCGATTCCGCAAACGCCCCGCGAAGCCGTCCACTGACCGGGATCACTGGTGAGGATGCGACAACGACGGCGACAGCGAGTCAGTTTTGAGATTCGATTTCGGCGTTTCGCATCAAATCATGTTTGGTCACGCGCCCTTCACCGAAGACATGCGTCACCTTGCCTCTCGCAAACGTCGCAATCCGGTCAGCGTGGGCGAGGACCAGTTCCGGCTCAGTGGACGCGAGGATCACTGCGGCCCCCTGTCGTTTCTGTTTCGCGACCAGTTCCATGATTTCCGCCTTGGCGTGTACGTCCATCCCCCGAGTGGGTTCTTCCAGCAGGAGTACCCGGATCGGCCCCAACAGCCACTTGGCCAGGACGACTTTCTGCTGATTTCCGCCCGACAATGCACCGGCACGGAGAGTCGGGTTAGGAGGTCGACAGCCGACGATTTCCAGCATTGGACGACAGACGCTCAGTTCCCGATGGCGAACGATCCAGTTGCCCAGGTTCTTCTGCAAGTGAGCCAGCGTCATGTTGTGTGCAATCGGTGCACGACGAGCCAGCGTTGCCGCGCGATCTGCCGCCACCAGCACAACTCCGTCCTTCACGGACGTGGCGACATCTCCCGTGCGGAATAATTTGCTGTCCAGCAGGATCTCTCCCCGTTCAAAACGCAATGCTCCCGCAATGGCGTGTGTCAGTTCCTGATGGCCTGCCCCGACAAAACCATACAGCCCCAGACACTCACCCGGCTTCACGTCCAGGTGAATCTCATCAAATAGCCCTGCACGTGTCAGTCCCTTCAATTCGATTCGGGGAACGCCCGATACGGCAGCGGGCAGAATAGTTTCGATGCATTCCTCTGACGACGCGTCTTCGCCCGCACCGACCATCTGACTGAGAATCGTGGCCCGATTTAACTCGGACGCGGGGCGAGTCGCCAGCTTTCGCCCGTCTCTCATGATGGTGACGCGGTCACAAATCGCCAGTACGTCCTCCAGAAAGTGACTGATGAAGACAATGGAGACTCCTCGCGTCTGCAAGCGTTTGATCAGCTCAAACAGCCGTTTCGCTTCGGGCAGACTGAGCGCGCTGGTCGGCTCATCCAGGATCAGGATCCTTGCACCACTGTCGAGTCCCCGGGCAATTTCTACCATCTGGCGAATCACCAGGGGGAAGTCGCCCAGCCGCTTCCTGACGTCGATGTGGATGTCGAGCTGCGCGAGTGCTTCTGTCGCCTTGCGGTTCATCGCCTGCCAGTTGACCTGCCCCCAGGCGGTGACCGGCTGCCGTCCGAGAAACAGATTTTCGGCGACGGAAAGCTGCTCGATGCCAGACAATTCCTGATAGACCATGGCGATGCCATGGGACAGTGCCTCGCGCGGTGAACTTAATCGGACGGGTTTCTGGTCCAGCAGAATCTCGCCTGTATAGTCCGGCACCACGCCGGCCAGAACCTTCATCAAGGTACTTTTACCAGCCCCGTTACAACCAACGACACCGTGAACTTCGCCTGCTTGCAGACTCAGGTCGACATCGGTGAGCGCGACAACGCCCCCATAGCGAACACCGATCTTTCGACAATCAAGGAGCGGAGGCGGGGGTGTCGTCGACATCGAGACTCAATCTATCACTGAGGAATCGCTGAGCGATGTCGTAATCACCCGGCGAGTCATTACCCGCCCGAGCGACATGAACGACAGCTCTCATCGCCATGGTCATTGATCAGCCAAGTGCGAGACGGTACATCAACCACTCCACACCCTGAAGGGGGCGTGGAGGGTCTGATGGGCAATCCCTTTACCCTCAGCATCCCGCAACGACGGCCAGAGCGACCATCTGAGCTAGAGGGGTGCTACTTCTTCTCGACCAGCCAGATGTTTCGGAAGCGAACCGGGTCACCATGATCCTGCAGGAAAATGGCTCCGGGTTTCTCGTCCGACTGCTTTCCCCCGGGGGTCGGGGAAAGCGGGATGTTGTCATGGATGACGACGCCGTTGTGGCGGATCGTGGCTCGCGCCGGAGCGGTCACTTTTCCATCGGCATCAAATTTGGCACAGGTGAAGTCCACGTCGTACGTCTGCCACGCGAGTGGCGGGTAGCACATATTCACCTTGGGCTTTGCATTGCGATAGATTCCCCCGCACTCGTTGTCCAGTCCTTCCAGACCGAACGAGTCGAGAATCTGACATTCATACTGGTCACCCAGATACAACCCGCTGTTACCACGTTGCTGTCCGGTGGCGTTTGGCATGAACGGCGTGCGAAATTCCAGATGCAGGTGATAGTCGGTGAAGACCTTTTTCGTGCGAGTTCCCACTCCCATCAGTCCTACGTCCTCAGGCTTACCCGGTTCCCACTGATCGGTATTGGTCCCGTTGAAGAGGACAATCGCCCCTTCAGGTGCCGACTTGGCCAACGTGGGCGATTCGCGATGGAGTCGCTTCAGTTCACCTTTGTAATCACCATGTTTCACATAGATAATTCCATTGGAAATGGTCGTTTCATTGCCTTGATCAACGGCTTTGACAACCCCGTCTTTTGTCTCGAAATCGAGCTGGATCTTTTCTGCGGTACCAGGTTCCCAACCCGCCCCCGGCAGGCCCCCCGGGAACGCGACAACATGGAACTTGCCGTCTCCACGGGCAATCACGTTCGCCCCGATCGTCTTCCCGTTCACTTTGCCTATGTATTCACCTTGAATCTGGTAGTCGGGACCAGCCGACTTTGAGTCGAGGAACGCGAGCTTGGCGTTTGGTTTGTCCTGACTCATCAACGGTGTGCCGGCGAGCAACCCGCACACGATGGCAGAGGTAATCCATGTACGACTCATGAGACTCGACTCCTCATCAATGACAGAATTCAATAACAGAAAAATTTGAAGGTACAGGCAACTGAAATGTGCGACCGGAATATGGACTGCAATCGACACCCCCACATGCAGATCTGCGGGGGAACAGACAACTCGCTGATTGACGCAGGTGAATCCCGTCGACTTTGCCGGAAATCAAAAGCTATTTCCGCTCTTTAACACGGACGTTCCGGTAACGGACATACTGTTTTGTATAGTCCCCGCCGCCATGGACCTGAAGCGCAATACTTCCCGTGTCCGAATGCCGCTTCTCTGTATCGGTGAACTCCATGAACTTCACCTGGTTGATCCAGGTGGTGATCTTCGGGGGATTGCTTTCAATCCGGGCGCGAAGTTCATTCCATTCGCCGTGCTTCCAGAATTGAGGCCAGTCAGCCGGCTGAACCGGGCAGGGAATGAGTGAGTCTTTCGTTTTGATTTTGGTGACGGCGTCGAGGAAATCGAAGTTACGGTGGTGAATACCGCCCGACAGGCCTTCGCCATAGATGCCGGCGAGATTTCCACCATCGTGGTAATCGATCATGTACTGGTAAGCCTGCCCCCGTTCGTTGCTTCTCAGGAACAGACCACTGTCGGGTCCGAAGTCATTTTTCATCTCAACGATTACTTCGAAGTTTCCAAACGCCCGGTCTGTCAGAATGATTCCTCCATTTCCGGGAATGTCCTGACTGCCGATGATGGCACCGTCTTCGAGCTTCCAGCGTCCCCCGCTGGTATGCATACTCGCCGCACTGTGCCCTGTCTGTGTACTGACGTGCCAGCCTTTCAGCGACTTGCCATCAAAGATCGTCTCGAATGCCGAGTCGTCAAATTTCTCGCGAGGGAAATCCGCTGCCTCAATGGAACTGAAGAAGACGGCACAAACGACCAACAATCCAAAACATCTCATTGAGTACTACTTTCCTGTTATGCTCGAACGGGCAAAAAGTCAGTTCCGACCGGTTCCCACCTCTGAAGAAGGTGACCGGCTCGAATCTGACTTAGAGGATTGAGTGCGAAGCACAATGATATCTGAGCGCGTTGGGATTCGCCTAGTGTCCCACTTCAAACATGGGATGTGAGCGCAGCACCGAGTTCCCGGTTAAGATCGTCAGGTGCCTCGAGCCCAATCGATAGTCGAACCAGACCATCTCCGATTCCATATTCCGCTCGCGCTGCGGAACTCATGAATTTGTGGGAAGTTCCTGCCGGATAGGACATTGTTGTCCGTGCATCCGCCAACGTGGGGGAGAAGGGAATTACTTCAGCTAACCGCCGAAACAACACGTCCACCGCTGGTCGACCACCGGTGATTTCAAAAGCCAGCATCCCACCTTGTCCATGCGGCAAAAGTCGTTGAGTACGTTCAAAGTTTGGATGACTGCTCAGCCCCGGGTAGTAGACCTTCGCAACGTGTGGATGACCTTCCAGAAACCGCGCCACCTCGAGAGCCGTCTCGGAAACTCGCTGCATACGCAGGGGCAAAGTTCGAAGTCCGCGTGCGGCCAGCCATGACTCGAATGGGTTGGCGTTCACTCCGTAAAGACTGGACATGGCTCGAATCTTGCGAATGAGACCCTCCGGCCCGACGACGATACCCGCCATGACATCCCCGTGTCCGTTCAGATATTTGGAGACGCTATGCCAGACCAGCGACGCACCATGATCTATCGGTCGCAGCAGGCATGGCGTTGCGAACGTGTTGTCGACCAGCAGGGGTATCTGATCCAGAATGGCTGCGATCGCCGGCAGGTCGGCCACTTCGAGCAGTGGATTGGAGATCGATTCCACAATGCACAGCCGCGTCTGAGGTGTGATGAGTGACTTGAGTGAGTCCACATCCTCGACATCGAAGTAAGTCACATGGATGCCGAATGAGGCTGCCAGATGAGCGAGTAGCTGCCCCGTGCGACCGTACAGCACGCGGGCCGCGAGGACATGGTCACCCGTCTTCACGGTGGCCATCAGAATCGCAGTCAGAGCACCCATACCGGACGCGGTGACAACTCCCGATTCGGCATGTTCCAGTTGAGCCACATCGGTTGCGAACGCTTCATGGTTCGGGTTGCCGTCACGGGTGTAGATGTACCCTTTCTCTCGCCCTCCCACGACGGAATCGAGCTGCTCGAGCGACTCGAGGTCGAACGCCGTGGTCATATAGATTGGAGGAGAACTCGATCGCGTTGTGAACGGGGGGGCCAACCCGGCTCGAGCGGCGATTGTGGCGGGATCAGGCGAGGATTCGTTGGATGCGTTGGATGGCTGATCAGTCATAGCAAACATACTTCCGTTGAACATCGCGCGGCGACCGGAACGATGCTATTAAACCTCAAGTTCGCGGAGAAAGCCACGAACGAAAGACGCTGGTAAGAGCCGGCATCACGCACCATGTCAGTACACTAACGACACACGCGTTGCTTAACAGAAATCTCGGCAGCCACGGCCAATTGCTCAGATACGGGGCCAGCAATGTCGTCACGGTATAGACCGTAAAGCTCACTCCCATCCAGGTCACAATCGCCATCTTCCAGCGTGGTGGCAGGGATGCACCACGATCTTCCGGAGGTAAGAACCAGCTCTCCAACCCGTTGGCAGTGACAAACCCAGGATTTGTATCAAGGAGGGGCTTGATCTCTTCGAGAAACTGCCGGTAATCGGAAGATTGCTGAAATGCTTCCCAGTCCTGCGTTGACCGGAAGGTGATGACCGCACCGTATTCCCGATCACCCTGTAAGGGACGCAACATCTGAACTCCCAGATGTCCCGGAAACCGGGTCAGTCGCGGGATCCATTGTTTCAGAGCATCTTCGAAAGCATCATCTCCGCCATCTCGGATCCTCCTCGTGACAAGGACGGTGATCGTATCAGCCGGTTTGATTTTCGATTCGCTCATCATCACCTGAGTTGTCGTAAGATTCGGAACGCCGGGCGGCCCTCACGCGTGAACTAGATGCCTCTTGGGCTCACTGAGCCTCGCAAACCGCCGGGCTCGAGATCGAGGATCACTCCAGTCATGGTGGTCGAGATCGGAAATCGAGTGGAATCAACTCGCCATTCCCGCCCCCCTTTAAACGTGGCATGAGGTGATTGAGAAAGCAGCTCATACTTGTGCGTTTGAGCGGTCAACTTCTTGTTCTGGAGCGAAATCGGCTGCTTTTCTGGAGGTACGTCACCTCGCGCAAAGTAGACTTCTTCTTTGGGAAAGTCATTGAACGAGAACTATGGGAGACCAAAATTTTTGGCGAGCAGCGACTTAGGAACATGACCAATCCAGTCTGATACGCTGAAGGTGCCGAACTCGGAAAAGTATCCATTATCGAAGATCAGAATGAAGTGACACGATTCATGCCCGAGACACTCGAGCATGTGCCCATGGCCGCGTGGAAAATACCAGACATCACCGGGACCGAAATCGTTGATCTCTGCGTTCCCCTGAGGATCAATCACCGATGTGCGCACCCGACCACTCAGCACAAACGCCCACTCCGCAGCCGTAGCATGCCAGTGAAGTTCCCGCATCGCACCAGGTTCGAGAATCATCGAAACGCCAGCGATCCCTTTGGAAATCGGAAGCTGCAGCACCGTCGCTTCCTTTCCCGAACTTCCGCCGATGACTTTGCCGACCGACTCATCCAGTGAAAATTTGAACGTCGGCAGTTCCTTGTCCGCCAGCAAGGGATCGGGAACGTTATTCATGAAGGTGGAGTTTCCCCCTTCGGCCTCCTGGGTGCCTGCAAGGGCCCATGTCGAAACGGCACCGACTGAGGCTGCAACCGACAGGAAATCACGCCGACCGAATTGAGTCATGATTACTCCTATTCAATACGTCAGAGAAGTCTGAAGGAAATCACACTCGAC
>NZ_DASWWZ010000227.1:0-15175 GCF_036405755.1 Schlesneria sp. | reverse complement strand
GTGAATCCGGTGCTCATCTGATTCTCGGCCGGTCCATGCGTATTACTTTTTGCCGTCATGGAATGGATGAAGCACATCTCATCCGCCAGTTCTGCCAGATGGGGCAAGAGTTCGGAGACCATTTTCCCTGACTCACCCCGTGGCTTGAACTCCCATTGTGGGGCAACCAGGTTCCCCTGTTCCCCCTGAAAGGTGATCAGTTTGTCGGCACCGGGAAGGGGTTGCCCGTTGCGTTTGATCAGTTCCGGTTTGTAGTCGAACGAATCGACATGGCTGAGGGCGCCAGAGCAGAAGATCATGACCACGCGTGAGGCACGCGGGGGGAAATGGGGTGCCCGTTGAGCCGTCGGAGCTTCAGGGTTGATCAACGGTCGAATGGGAAGTTTGACGTCGTCGCTTGCGCGAACAGATTGATCCTGAGCCAGCATCGACAAAAGGGCCATCGATCCCAGTCCTGAGGATGCGTCGAACAGAAACTGTCGACGTCCCAGTGGAGTCTGATGGGGGACGAATGATTTCGCTGGTGCGGATCTGGATGTCACGGGTGAGTTCCTGTCTGACCTGGTCACATGGTTGTGTCCGGTTTCAAGTGGCTTGTTCTTGCTTCCACTCTAGTCGACGCGCTGCACTTGTGAGATGTTAACGCATCAATGGGGACAACGCCCACCTCGATTTCATTTCCAGACGCCAGCAGGATTGCGGTGGGTCAATAACTTCACAAAGAGGCATCAATGGATCTTCATCTGCAGGATCGGGTTGCAGTGGTTTTTGGCGGGGCGAGTGGTATCGGACTGGCTTGCGCGACCGAGCTGGCACGTGAAGGCTGCAGGATCGCGCTTTGCGATGTTTCGTCGTCAGGAATCGAAGCCGCGGCATCCCTCGGACACGAGTTTCCGGTTCCAGTAATCGCACTGTCGGTTGACGTGAGTCGCCAGGATCAGGTGCAGTCGGCAGTAGAACAGTTGGAGGCCGAACTGGGACCGGTCGAGATCATGGTGCATGCTGCGGCAGTCGGTTCAGGCAAGTTCGGCTTTCCCTTCACGAACCTGTCTCCTGCTGACTGGCCGCGTGTGCTGGAGATTAACATTCTGGGGATGGTGAATGTGGCCCACGTGATTGGTCCCCGCATGATCTCACGCTCTCGTGGAGCGATGACGTTTGTCTCATCGGTGGCCGGACAGATCGGCTCGCAGACAGATCCCCCTTATAGCGCTAGTAAGGCGGCAAACATTAACTTTGCCCAGTGTCTTGCGAAGGACCTGGCCCCACACGGTGTCCGCGTCAATACGGTCTGTCCGGGAATGGTTCAGACGCCGCTGAATCGCGCTGTCTGGCAGGCGTGGAATGATCAGCAGCCGGAGGAAAGTCGCCGCAGCTACGAAGATTGGGCGAACGACAAGGTTCGTAGTGTGATCCCGCTGAAACGCTGGCAAAAGCCGGAAGACATTGCGAATCTGATCACCTTTCTGTCGTCCGATCGCGCTTCGGAAATGACGGGCCAGACCATCAACGTCGATGGCGGGTTTGTCATGCACTGGTAATGCGATCGGTCAGGATAAAAGGCCTTGAAGTGGCTGCGGAAATCCGACGTAATCCTGGGTTGTCTTCTTGATTACGATCGGTTTCTCTCCGGGAATGAGCTGGCTATGATTCCATTCTGATCCGTGTCATTTTCATTGAAAGCCTGAATATCATGAGTGCCGAAGCCCGCGTCGCCGAGTTACAACTGGAACTTCCTCCGGCTCCGAAGCCTGGTGGTATTTATCATCCGGTGTTGATCGTCGGGAACCTGGCCTATGTCTCCGGGCATGGCCCCCTGCGGCAGGATGGGACGATGATTACCGGCCGGGTGGGTGACTCGATGAGTGAAGCTGATGCTTACCTCGCTGCCCGGCAGGTGGGCCTCACCATGCTGGCCACCTTGCGCCGAGAACTGGGAAGCCTCGATCGAATCGAGCGGCTTGTCAAAACTCTGGGAATGGTCAACGCCACTCCCGACTTTGGCAATCATCCCCAGGTCATCAATGGCTTCAGTAATCTGATGGTGGAAGTCTGGGGTGAAACGAAAGGCCGCGGAGCCCGCAGCGCTGTCGGAATGGGGTCGCTCCCTTCGAACATTCCGGTCGAGGTCGAAACGATTTTCGAGTTGAAGGCGTGAACCGTCTCACCCGGCGGAATTGATGATGCAGTTCTGGCGGAAACCGGCATGTGCTGTGAACGCCCTGTTTCCGCCGTCCGTCACGAGTTTCGCGAGGCACCTCGATCGTTCTGGCGATGAACGGCTGACTTTCGTCATATTCCTGACAACCATTCGTCATTGGCGTGAGAAATATCGCGGCGAGTTCTCACGCCGATTTTCGCTTGGCTCAGGCCCTCACCTGGATAGATAATCACTCATCTCGAATGAGCCTTCGTTTCCATTTGTTTCGATCTTCGGATGGGCGAAGGAGTACCCGTCGGTTTCCGCTGACGCGTGCTTTTATCTGTTTTGGTCGTGACGTATGCTGTCAGGATTATGACTTTCCCACTGGAATCGCGAAATCAGGTTCGACAGCGGCGTTTAGAGCTGAATATGACGCAAGCTCAGCTTGCTGATCAGGCGGGGATTTCCCGTACAGCCGTGACCGCCATCGAGGGAAATCGCCTGGTTCCGTCGGTCGCGTCGGCGCTGGCTCTGGCGGCTGTTTTGAAGACATCCGTCGAGGAACTCTTCGCTCGCTCTTCTGCGGTACAACCGACAGAGGTCTGGGCCTGGAAGGGGGGCGCGGAGACAACGCGATGCTGGCGAGCGGATGTCTCGGGAAGGACGGTCATCTATCCAGCCAGTGCCTCGCCCATGCTGGCAATGATCGCGTCATCCGTTAGGCCGTCGCCGGAAGACAGCGCTACGGATGAAGCGAGTGAAACGCTGGTGATGGCGTGTTGTGATCCTGCGGCGGGGCTCTTGGCGAGCTTGTACGCCGCCGTGACGGGTTTGCGTCTGATCGTCCTGCCTCGTTCGAGTCGCCAGGCGATCAGGATGCTGCAGGATGGCTTGGTCCATCTGGCGGGGTTGCACTTTTCGACTCGGGAAGAGCCCGATCGAAACTTTGATGTGATCCACGAGACACTGGGAACCGGCTTTCAATCGATCCGGCTGTCTCGCTGGCAGGAGGGGATAGTTGTCCGTCCGGAACCGAGGCCTCGAACGGTGGACGGTCTGCTGAAAACAAAGCTGCGGTGGGTCGGACGCGAGGCCGGTTCGGGGGCCCGCCAGTGCTATGATCGTCTGACTCAGAACGGAAAAGCACCGCGGCATCTGGCCTCGGACCATCGGGGCGTTGTTGAAGCGGTCAAAGCGGGGTGGGCCGACGCAGGAATTTGTGTTCAGCTCGCTTCCGCAGAGGCGGGCCTCGATTTTCTCCCTCTTCAGGAAGAGGCGTTCGATGTCTGTTTTCGGGCCGGCAGCATCGATGACCGACGGATAAAAGCCTTTATTAAAGTTGTTCGTTCAACCGCCTACCGCGAAATGATCGGCGAACTGCCGGGGTATGACGTGCGTGAAACGGGCGAGATCAGGGTCTGCCAATGAAAAGATATGGAAGCATGAGGTTACAACAGTTTCGCGCGCCCGTGATCGGAGCATTTCTGCTGCTGGTGCTCACCGGCTGCGATCAGTTCACCGATCCCCGCCCGGTACAAAATTCAGCGATCGTCGAACCGAAGGTAACGATCAGTGTTGCCGCCGCGTCTGATCTGAAATATGTACTGGAAGAGATTATCACCGAGTTTCGGCAAGCTCATCCCGAAATCGCCGTCAAACCGACCTATGGCTCGTCGGGAAGCTTCTATTCGCAGCTTTTGAATAAGGCTCCCTTTGATGTCTTCCTCTCAGCGGACGTCGCTTACCCGCAGCAGTTAATCGACCAGGGGCTGGCGATTTCCGAGTCCCTGATCGTCTATGCGATGGGGCGGATCGTGTTGTGGGTCCGTAATGACTGTCCCGTCGATGTGGAACGGGAAGGGATTGCCTCGCTACGAAGTGCCAGCATCAAGAAGATCGCCATCGCCAATCCCCAGCACGCCCCTTATGGTAAAGCGGCCGAAGCTGCGCTCTACCATTTCGATATCTATGAAGAGGTCGAGGATCGAATCGTCTTTGGTGAGAATATTGCTCAGGCAGCTCAGTTCGTCGAATCGGGGGCCGCCGATATCGGAATCATCGCCGTCTCTTTGACGATCGCCGACGCGCTGCGGGAGAAGGGGCGACAGTGGCCATTCCCCAAGGATTCGTACCCGCCCCTGGAACAGGGCGGGGTCATCATGAGCACGACTCAGGAACGGGGGGCGTGTGAAGCGTTCCTCAAGTTCCTGGGCTCGGACGTTTGCCGGGACATCCTGAAACGGTATGCATTCTCGTATCCTGGTGAGATGACTCTGGATGGTCCTGTGGCTCCGTAGGGTCTCGATTTCCCACCGCTGTCAGACTGGCCCGGCTCGTCGGCGGACTGGCAGCTCTGTGCGAGGCAGTCTCTATTTCGATCCCGAATCGTTTGGAATCTGAAGTGCAAAAACCACTTTGTCTGACGCTGCTGTGCGGAATCCTGTGGACAATCCTGGCGCCAATCGGGCTCGCGGGTGAGGTTCACGACCGACACGTGATCGTCATCTGCGTGGATGGTCTGCCCGCTTATCTGTTCGGTGACAAGAACGCTCCGATGCCAAACATTCGGAAGCTTGCGGCGAATGGGGTGGTTGCCGAGGGGATGGTTGTCGCGAATCCGGCTGTGACCTGGCCCAATCACACATCGCTGATGACGGGTGTCTGGCCAGAGCGACATGGCGTGCTGTTCAATGGTGTGCTTGAACGACCGGGGCTGGGACTGCCGATCAAGGTCAATCCTCGCAAGGACAAGCTCGATCTGGTCCAGGTCCCAACGGTTTATGATGCCATTCATCAGCACGGGATGAAGGTTGCTGCGATCAACTGGCCCTGCACGCGGAATGCCTCATCCATCGATGACGACTTTCCGGACGTGCCGGACACGTTCCAATTCACGACGCCGCGACTGATTGCCAGCATGAAGCAGGCAGGGGTCGTCACGGATGAAGATATCGAAGGCTTCATGAAGTTGAGCTCACCGGCGCGCGATCGTGTATGGACCGAGGCGGTCTGTCACGTGATTCGCGAACGAAAGCCGCAATTGACTCTGTTTCATTTATTGAATGTCGATTCAGTTCACCACCAGTATGGTCCGCGGACGAACGCAGGGTACTCTGCTGTTGCTTATGCTGACAGTTGTGTGGGAGATGTCATCGCCGCCGTTGACGACGCCGGTATTCGGGACCGAACGACCATTCTGATTGTCTCGGACCATGGATTTATTCCGGTGCCGAAAACACTTCTGCCCAACGTCGTCTTGCGACAGGCGGGCCTCTTGACGGTGGAAAACGGTCAGGCCGTGACGGCGCGCGTTCATGTCTATCCTGAAGGAGGGATCGGGATGGTTTATCTCACCGTTCCGGATCGGCGTGAGGAAGATCGAGCCAGGGTGATTGAACTCTTCCGCGACCGTCCCGAGATTGCCGAAATTCTGACGCCGGATGATTTTCCTCGTTTCGGCCTGCCCCTTCCTGGCGATCATCCGCAGATGGCCGATCTGGTGCTCGTGGCGAAGGATGGGTTCGGGTTCAACATCAGGCCGACGGGCGATGAGTTCGTCATCAACAGTGAAACGACCGTGGGGATGCACGGCTTTCTGTCGACGAATCCCCGAATGAATGCGACGTTTGTCGCTTCCGGCCACGGCATCCGAAAAGGAATGTCTCTGGGAATGATTGAAAACCGCGATGTCGCACCCACGATTGCGACATTGCTGAGCGTCCCGTTCGAAACGGCCGAGGGACGGGTTCTGAACGAAATCTTCGATGGACCCGCTCAGTCCGCCGAGTAGTCTCTGTGGACGCCGGCATGGCGGGGGGCTTTCCCTTCGCACGATTGAACAAGACGCACGCGGTTCCAGCCTTCAGACATGGTCGGAGCCGCGTGTATCTTCGTACGATTGTTCGAACGTTCGTTGTGCGGAGAGGGACGGGGTGGGAGTCCTGACTTGCCGTCAGGTTAGAACTCGCCCACGACCTCGCCCCCTGCGCGAGTGGCCATCGCTCGCCAGATCCCCAGATCGATATTCTGCGAGATCGTGCGGACGGAGCCGTCCGCCAGAAGGCTGTTGACTGTGCCTGTGTGGTAGCTGCGTGAGGTCACGGCCGAGTAGCTGACGCGAGCCAGGTCTGAGCCTTCCTGACGGGACGCAAAGTCACAATCGTAAGTCCCCGCGTTGACGGTGTAGTTCCCTCCGCTGATGGTAGAGCCCACGACCCATTTTACTGCCGTGTTCGGGGTCATCGTCGCTGTGAAGCCGCTATGATGCGAGTGCCCGTTGGCCCATTCCGAGTGCTCCGTTGGTGGATCGACCCGGTCAGGAAGTCCTGTGACAACATACGACAGAACTTCTTCCGGTGTCGCAGGGATGGGAGGAATCTCTGTCGTGCCGGCATTACGGGTATAGGCCTGCCACGTCTTGACTTCCGATGTTGCCAGCGTGTTGCTCGTTCCGTCGGTGATGTCGGACAGACGGATGCGCGAGTTGGGATAGAAAAGGCCTGGCCCCCCTGCTCCGGTGGCGGGATTGAAGACAAACCAGGTCCCGAAGTTGAAGCCGTAGTTGGTCGGGTACAGGCTGACACCTGACGCCAGTCGCGGGGTATCACTTTTAGGATCGGATGGGCAGGCGTAGACAGGAACCCGTCGACCTGAAACGACAGGTCCATTGGTCGCGCTGGACCAGTTCTCCTGAAGGTTGATCTGATTGAAAAAGTTGGCCTGGTCCATATAGGGCATCAACCTGCCATGCACAGACCAGGATGCGTTGGCAGTGACTCTCGGGTTGATGGCCATGCTGGGAGGCAGTGTGTCGAAGGTGGCACTGTAGTTGTGGAGTGCCAGTCCAATCTGCTTCAGGTTGTTCTTGCACTGTGTCCGTCGGGCGGCTTCGCGAGCCTGCTGCACGGCAGGTAGCAACAGGGCGATCAGAACGGCGATAATCGCGATCACAACCAGTAACTCAATTAATGTGAATCCTGCAGGTTTGACCATCTTTCGAGACGACTTCAGCTTCATGGGGGGATCCCGGCAAGACTAATCATGTGCAATCGGAAGAATCGTCGTTCAGCATTCACGACAGTGATGCTGAAATGTTTGTGATGAGTCCCCTGGCAGACCACAGGGGCAAGCTCGGCAGCGGGCCGAGTGACCCCGTTCAAGGGGGCTCGATTTCCTGTTTTTCGGCCCGTTACTTCGAAAGGGTCGAGATCGGCTCGCAATAGCTGAGCGACAAGAGTGCGAAAGCGGTGGCGAGGTCGGGATTCCCTTCAAACCAGCGGTCGCTCTTATTCAGCCAGGCGCCGTTTTCCTGCTGGATGTCGATCAGGTGGCTCGCGAGCTCATTCCTCCAGTCGTGTTGCACGCCCTGGTCGTCCTGCAACCGATCCAGTTTCAAGGTGGCAAGCGTTTTCGCGAAGACGTGGAAGTAGTAGAACTTCCCCTGCTGGCCCAGTCCCGGATTTTCTTCTACCGTGTAATGCTTCTTGATCCACTCTAGTGCCGCTTTGACTCGTTTGTCTTCAGGAGTCAGGCCCGCATAGACCATACTTTTCAGACCTGCGTAGGTCATGCTGCCGTAAGAGCGCAATCCACCGTTCTCAGTGGTTCCCGCCGGTGAGCTTCCGCCTGCGGCGGGGGTGTAGATGAATCCCCCGTCATTCACCTTGGAGGCTGCGGGCAGAGTATTGTGCTCGGACTCGAGGTTCTGACAGCGAGACAGGAAGACGAGAGCATTCTGGACGGCTGGATCGTCGGGTTTGGCTCCGGCCGCTTCCAGGGCTTCCAGAAAGAAGGTTGTGTTCGACAGGTCCGGGCGGCTGTTAGGCCCCCCATAACCGGCTCCCCCAAACCGGGGGTCTGCTTTCTCGGTTTGCTGAGTGTCATCCCACTGCAGATTGCGGAGAAAGGTGTCCGCGTTCTTAATCACGGAGTCGTATTTTTCGCCCTGGTTCGTGGCGCGAAACACGAGCACCAGAATCGATGTTTCATAATTGGCGTGCTGACTCTTGGGCGAGTAGATCCCGCCGTCAGGCTGCACGAATGTTTGGAGATGCTGCAGCGCTTTCGCAATTTCGGGGGTATCTGGTTTTACGCCCGATTCGAGCAGAGCATAGGTCACCAGTCCCGAAATCGCGGGGGACATGGGTGTCGTCCAGCTTCCGTCCCTGGCCTGGGCCGTTTTCAGGTAATTGATCGCCTTCTGTCGCGCAACATCCATGGCGTCTGCCTTCGAGTCCTCCGATTGGGCCCGGAGCGGGGGACTGGCGGAAGCAAGCAGGGCGATGATGAGCAAACAGACAAGGCGATTCGGTTTCATGTCAGTCCTTTTGAAAGGCGTTTCGTCGCACGAAAGGACCGATGGCGAATTTTGGGCCAAGATACTGAAAACTCTTCAACTCAATTGAATCCTTTCGAACAGGTCGCCGCAGCGGCTGCACGGGTTGCTCAAGTGGGGAAAACTTCCTCGCGATGGGGAAAAAATCATCGAAGCCCGCAGTGGCGCCGAGTACTCGGACCGAGGTCGATGGGCGAGGCTCGCAACATCCTCTTGAAGGGGGCCAGGGGCGACGAGATGAGGTTTGCCTGCGATACGGGGCTGACGCGCTGATCGCGAAATCCGTCCTCGATTGAGGAACCGAAAATTACTCTCACGGCAGGCGTCGTGCGGACGATATTTGAGCCGTGAAATGGCAAAGGGGAATCGGCATCACTCAATGCCGATTCCCCCCCCGTTCGTTTCATGACGTCTCTACAGGACTCTGTCAGGCAGTGTTGCGCGCGGCTCGTTCGTTGTCGACGATGTAGTCGCGGACGATTGGCACGGCGTCCCGTTTGTTTGCCAGGATTAATTGGAAGATCATTTCAGAGCCGGTGAGAAACGCGAGTTGTGCGGAGATCAAATAGAACTCCCACATACGGCACATGCGTTCGTCGTAGATGGCGGCGGCCTTGTCCCAGTTCGCCATGAACCGGTCTCGCCAGTCGCGCAGGGTGTAGTAGTAGTGGAGCCGCAGAATTTCACAGTCGGCAACCCAGATCCGCTGACGCTCAGCAGGAGCGAAGATCTCGGACAGTGATGGGGCGTAACCCCCCGGGAAAATGTACTTTCGCACGAATGGGCTGACCGTTCCCGGTGGTGCGTTCCGGCCGATGCTGTGAACAAGGCCAAGACCGTCCTCGTTCAGCAGGCTGCGAAATTTACGGAAGAATTCGTCGTAGTGCCCGACGCCGACGTGTTCGAGCATGCCGACGGAAACCACTCGATCGTACTTACCTTGAAGCTGGCGGTAGTCCATGTGCTCAAAGTGGACCCGGTCCGCCACTCCCAGTGCCTCGGCTCGCTGGCGGGCCACACGAATTTGCTCGATGGAAAGATTCACGGCGGTGACTTCCACGTCCGCAATCTGAGCCATGTACAGGGCAAGGCCCCCCCAGCCGCAACCCAGTTCGGCGATTTTCATCCCGTCCTTGATCTGCAGTTTTGCGCAGACGTGTCGTTTCTTGTTGAGCTGTGCCTCTTCAAGCGTATCGTTGGGGTCGAGGTAGTACGCGCAGGTGTACTGCATGTCTTCGTCGAGAAAGAGGCGGTAGAACTCGTCTGACAGGTCATAGTGATGGGAGGCGTTCTTCAGCGACCTGCTGATGGGGTTGTGCTGATGGAAGCGACGTAGGGAACGCCAGGTGTGTCTCAAAACGGATTGGACGGGATGCGAGGTCAGACCCGTACGGTTGTTCGAAAACAGGTTCAGCTGGTCGAAGACCCGGGAACCTTCTTCAAATGTCAGTTCGCCATCCATGTAGGCTTCACCGACGTAGAGTTCCGGATTGAAAAAGAGTTTTGTGTAGAGCGACTTGTTGTGCAGTCGCATGGTCACGACCGGCTCGGCCGGGGTTCCGGTAAAAGTGTGCAACTTCCCTTCCGCGTCATAGACACGCAAGGTTCCGCTCTTCACGAATCGCCGCAACAACGTAGACAGAAGTTTCATGGTCGCCTTTCGAGACTGCCTGGTTACTGCAATCACGCCCCGGCCCGGGTCATTCGGCGTAAATGCGGACTCTGATCGTGCGACGTGTCCTGACCCTGACATGTATTTCAGGCCGCGGATCAATCATTTTCAGAACAGATGTGCACAGGGACTGCGTCCCGGCGGCGGTTTTTTAGCAAAGGAGTACAAGTGGGGCTAGATTTATCTGGCCCGATTGAACCGTGTCACTTCGGTGTGAAGAAGTGCATCGGGAATGCATCCATTCAGGACGCACTTCTTCTTGGAATGCACGGTGTACTCGCTGCCGCTCTCCGGCATTCTCATCACCTCACCACGCCAATCGCGGAGCGTGACGGCAGTGTTCAACGCGATAACATTCTGAAAACAAAGTGGTTATGTCTGTTTCTGTGAGGCCGATACCCTTTGCTCACCGCTGTATTCGGTGAACTGGCAAGCCGGCACTGTTCAGCAAAATGTCCGTTCCGCAAAAGATTTCGTTTGACATTGAGACTCAGTGTCAATAATATCCTCGTCGACCCCCACGGGGGTACTGGATTCCGTACATTGATCTTCGGCTTACGCGCCCCGGACGGGAAGCGGAGCGGAAGGTGGTGTGCTGAGGCGGTAACGAGTCTGGAGGTCGTCAGGACCCCTGTCGGAATGAATTCAGAGCCGATTCGCTCCCCAAGCTGTTAACGACTGGTGCCAAGGCCGGTCGCAGCCGGTGCTCAGAACGGTTCGAGGTTGTTTACGGACGATGAGGACGATTTCGAGTGATGCTTGCCGCATCTGAAGAATGATCTTCTGGCAGGAACGTCAGCCCGGTGACGACCCAGATTTGAATTGCCTGTTCCCCATAGCCAGCCACCGAATGGTAGCCAGCCAACGACTCGGAAGACTTATTTTTTTCGCCTAGTTGGTTCTACCCGTTTGAGGAAGCTGGAATGTTGCGTACCCGTTCGACACGGTCTGCATTTACGTTGATTGAGCTACTGGTGGTGATTGCCATCATCGCGGTGTTGATTGCACTTTTGCTTCCCGCTGTGCAGCAGGCTCGTGAAGCCGCCCGCAGGACACAGTGCTCCAACAATCTGAAACAGATTGGTTTGGCGATCCACAACTACCATGACACCAACACACGTTTCCCGCTAAGTTCGATCGACACAGCTCATGCTCGTTCGGGGGCCTTTGCGAGCATTCTTCCATACATCGACCAGGCGAACTTGTATCAGCGTTACGACTTCAGCCTGGGTAACTCTGATCCCGCCAACCTGATTGCCGTTTCACAGAAGATTACGGCTTATTTGTGTCCGTCTGCTCCGTTCCGCCGCCCTGTTCCGATCAGTGGCTGTGACGCGAACAATCGTGCTCCTGGCACGTACGCCGTTTCGACAGGCAGTGGCGATCCCTGGGGCACCGTTGCATCAGGGGCTCCCCACAACGGGGCAATCGTGAACGCTGGCAGCGGCAGCACCTCGATGCGGGACATCATCGACGGAACTTCAAGTACGTTTCTGGCGGGAGAATCGGCCTGGAATTTTGCTGACTACCTCTTCACGTCGGGGCCCTGCAACGGGCAGGTTCGTTGGGGCTTCACCTACTGGTCATCCCCTTATCCGCTGGCAACGGCCTTCACGACGCGAGGTCCGTTCAATCCGAAATCCCGTGCTGATGACAGCGATCGCCTGGCGAACTTCCGCAGCGAGCACATTGGTGTGGTCAACATGCTGCTGTGCGATGGCTCGGTGAGATACGTCAGTGAAAACATTGATCACACTTTGCTGGACAAACTGGCAACGCGTGCTGGTGGTGAGACCGTGGGTGAGTTTTAAGCTCACTTCGTCCCACATGACCTCGTTGTTGATTGCAAATCAGGCTCGCCCATCTGAGTGCGACCTGTTCGGCAATCTGTTTCACCTGCGTTTTTTCTTCTCTCCGGTCGTTTTCTGGATTTCAGAAATGCAGCATCGCATCTTCGGTCATTCTGGGTTTCTGCGTACCGCCTCGTGTGCTCTGATTGCCGCCTGTCTGGCCGGTTGCGGTCAAGCACCAGGACCGCAGCGAGTCGCCATCAGTGGCGAAGTTTTGTTCGGCACCGAGCCACTGGAATCAGGGCGGATCCACTTTATTCCCATCGAGGGGACTCAGGGCCCCGCTGCGGTGGCCCTCGTGACCGACGGGGTCTACTCGTTTGAGCGAAACAATGGACCGGTCGTTGGTACAAACAAGATCATGATCGAGTCGGTGATCGACCCCGGTTTCGAGATCGACGATGAAGTTGCCTATGCCGAAGCTGTCCGTGCTCGGAAGGGGCGACCGGTACTTCCTCGAGAAGTGATTCCCCCGGAATACAACACGAAATCGAACCTGGTGGCCACGGTTTCGCTCGACGAACCCGTGCTGGACTTCGAGCTGAAAAAATCTGAAGTGGCTCAAAAACATTAGTTGGCAACCGCCTGACCTCGGACAGTCGGTGGCTGTTCGAGGTGAGATCATTCCCCTGCGACTCGTCGAAAATTACTGGAATGTCGTTGGGGCGGTGATGGGGGACGTGCGAGGAAACAGGCCGATTGCCGGACTCGCCGGATCAGAGTCCGATTTACGGCGCGCGAGACAGTTTCCCTGGTGGAGTCGATGAGAACGTGCTGGTCGCCCCATTGTGAACTGCTCTACGGTGCCGTGGGGGGAGCAGGAATCGGAGTTGGTTTTAGGGTCCTTGCCACGTGAGCCAGGGACGAAGTTGAAAGTAGACTCGAGGTAGAAGCATGAGCAGGAATGGACGTTTGGCCGCGATGTGGCGGATCGATCTGATGAGCTTTGGATTGGTCGCGCTGGCAGTCTTTCTGACCTCGTTGACTCACGGGGGTGATGGCACGCAGCCAGCACCGACTGCGGTCAGCCTGATGGAAGAAGCTCACAATGGGCGAGTTGTCTGGAAAGATTTTCCTGGCTTTCGAGCAAAAATCCGTGCCGCGGCTGAGGGAAAAGCCGTGGAGGGGACTGTGACCGTCAGCTCCAAGGGGACGATTTCTCTGGAGCTTCCCTCAGGTGAGGGATTCGCCTGGGTCGAAACGTCGCTCAAGTCACTTGTGGGTCACCGCCTTTCCGACGACGGTGCCATCACGACCGTGGCCTTCGCGGACGATGTCACAAGCCATCCATTGGGACGGTTGCTGAAGTCGACAGATGAGTCCGACAAGAGTCTGTGGCGCGTGCAGGGCGATCTGCTGACCGAAGTACATCGATTCAATGGGAAAACCCGCTTCGTCATTAGCGTCGCGGACGTGGCCCGCAACGCCGAAGGGAAGCACCTGCCAAAAAACTTCAGCGTGACAACCTGGGATTCCGTGACCGGACAGATCAAGACGAGTCGCCAGGTCTACAACGAATGGGCTCGGGTCGGGCACCTCGATTTGCCGGCGAAGTTGCTGGCGGCCACCAGCAAAGATGACGGATCACGCCGGGTTGAGCAGCTGGAGCTCTCTGGCCACGAATTGCTCTCAACGACGGCGAATGCCGCTCCGTAGTACGTGACAGGGGATCGCCCTGTCGCACCATAATCGAAAAGTCACCTCGAACGATGCCTCTTGTTTTACTTCACGGCTGAGGAGCCACTATGAGAATTCGCAGACTTGTACTGGGTTTACTTTTGATGGTTGTGTCTGCTCCAGCGACCAGCTGGGGACACTTCGTCTGGATCGCTTCCGGATCCCAGGCCAAGGATGGCAAGGTCCACGTTTACTTTGCAGAAGCTGTCGAGCCCGATGATCCCGATCTGCTGAACAAGCTGGCTACATTGAAGCTTTGGCAGGTTTCCCAGGACGGAAAAGCAACCGAACTGAAGACGACGAAGGATGCCGATTCCCTGGTCGCAGACGCAACCGAGTCATCGAACTCTGTCTTCACCGTCAGTCACAACTATGGCATTCTGGCTCGAGGCGACGAAACCTTTCTCCTCAAGTATCACGCCAAGTCACTTCCCTCCTCCGATCCAAAGTCGTGGCGCGGTGTCGGCAATGCAGCTGTGTTGCCGTTTGAAATTGTGCCGAGTTCGGGATCCGAGAAGACGGTCCTCACCGTTCTCTGGCAGGGTAAGCCACTGGAAGGCTCGATTGTCACCGTGACCGGTCCGGGTATTGAAAAGAAACTGGAATCCACGACTGATGCCAGGGGTATCGTCGAATTCGACCTCAAATCGGCCGGTCTCTACTCCATTCGAGCGAAGCACAGCGAAGCCATCAAGGGTGAGCATGAAGGGAAAGCGTACGCCTCCGTTCGTCACTACACCACGCTGGCGCTGACACGGGCTGATGCGGGAGACAAGGTGAGCTCAACCGCTTCCCCTTCCGTCGCTCTGCCTCCACTTGATCCCGGCGTGACCAGCTTCGGTGCCGCCATCATTGATAACACCCTGTATGTGTACGGTGGGCACTTTGGTAAGCCTCATCACTATTCCAAAGATGGTCAGTCGGCCAATCTGATGAAGCTCGACCTTTCTCATCCTTCGAAATGGGAAGTTGCTTCGACCGGTCCAAAGCGAACTGGTCTCGCCGCTGTGGCCCATGGTGGCAAGTTCTATCGCATCGGTGGCTTTGAAGCCCGCAACGCCGAAGCCGACAAGCAGTCGCTGTGGTCGATGTCCGACTTTGCTCGATTCGATCCAAAGACCAACCAGTGGGAAACGCTCCCGTCGCTGCCCGAAGGACGCTCCTCGCACGATGCTCTCGTCATTGGCAACATCCTCTACGTTGTCGGTGGCTGGGAACTTCAGGGCGAAGGCGAAACGAAATGGCACGACACGGCGTACACGGTCGATCTGTCAGCCGATCAGTTGGAATGGAAGTCACTCCCTCAGCCCCCATTCCAGCGGCGAGCACTAGCCCTGGGTGAATGGCAGGGAAAAGTGGTCGCTGTCGGTGGAATGCAGTCTGCAGGGGGCACGACGACCGCAACGGCGATCTACGATCCCCAGACTCAGGCCTGGACGGCTGGTCCCAAGCTGAATGGGGAAGACATGGACGGGTTTGGTTCTTCGGCGTTCCTCTGT
>NZ_DASWWZ010000226.1:0-2441 GCF_036405755.1 Schlesneria sp. | reverse complement strand
CAGCTCCTGTCGGGCTCCGTTTAATTTGGCCTCGATGACATCCACGCCCGACCCCTTGCGAATCTGCTCTTCCAGATTCTTTTCCAGGGCGGCAAGGCGGGTGAGTCGTTCCTGACAGAGCGTGACCTGAATCGCCAGAGTCTCTGCGGAGGCTGCAGCAGCGTCTTCACGAAGCATCGCCTGCAGGCGGCGTTCGTCGGGAAGGTGAAGCTGCTTCGTCAGCGAACTGAAGGGGTTATTCAGTTCCGCGCCCATGGGACTGACCAGCGAATCTGCGCTCGCCAGATGGTCTTTCCAGGCAAGTTGCTCGACCTGCTTGTTGAGCCGTTCCTGTGCCAGCGCGGTCTCCTTGAGCTGTGTCTCGAAGACTTCCGCATCCAGTTCTCGTCGCCGCCAGGCCAGGTCCACTTCGGCCGCAACTTTCACCCGGTTCATCTCGGCTTCCAGTTCCGAGATTTCGCGACGCTTGCTGATGATGCGATCCTCAAGGCGGGGATCGACGAGCTGGACCAGCAAATCGCCGGGAACGAGTGTCTGTCCTGCTTTGACTGACACATCTCGGACCTGAGCCAGACAGTTCGAGGACACCGTCGTCGAACGGGACTGCAGCACCCCTGGATAGGAATGCTCGCCGACATATTCGAAGAGACAGGCGAATCCCGTCCCTGCAAATAATGCCAGACCGATGCAAACCCCTTTGAACATCAGGGAACTGGAAGAGGCTTGGTGTGTCGTCGAGGAAATTTCGCCGGGCATGGTGCGCTTCATCCAGAATGCGTGACAAAGTCCTTCATCGGATCGGCAAAATCGGAGGATGTTCATTGGACAGAGTCGGCCCATTCCATTCGGAAATCCAAAAACGAGTCGATACAACCCGCAAAAACCAACAGTTCCGGGGCAAAAAGTGAAGTCACCTACACTCGTTGATCCCCGTTCCCGCCTCCGTCCCCGCACACGCTCCCGCAGCGTCCAATCCGAGAGGAACGATTTTCGAGACTCCAGACGGAGCAAAATTCCCTCCTTGTGAGGAAGCGCGGGTAACAGGAATCGTCGCGACCCGCGCCCTGCACACACATTTGCGATATGATCAGCGGGCCGTCTTCCAGAAATGACGAAACGGTTATCTGTATGCGTCCTCAACCGATTCCCCCACGCCCGTCGGTGCTGAGATTCGACAGGAAGTTCGATCCGGATGACGCAACCCGAAGATCACCGGGGATTGGACGGGGTCCGCCGCCGCAGAATGATTCCCGTGGCGATCACTCGCTGTCCCGCACCCGAGGGCCGACCACGTGAACTGTGGCGGTCCTGTTAACGAATACTTTTTCCTCACTTGAAACAATCCGACATGCCTGTCCATTCCGCCGGTTCCACGGCACGAGTTGTCATCAAACCTCGTAAAGCACTCCCCTTTTTCAGTCGTCATCCCTGGGTTTTTCAGGGCGCCATCGACCGGATCGAGGGAAATCCGGCTCCCGGTGATGCAGTCGCCCTCACCGCTCACGACGGACAGTTCATCGCCTGGGGTCTGTTCAATCCGATCAGCAAGATTGCCGTCCGACTTTACTCATGGGATGAAGCAGACCCTCTGACAGAAACTTTCTGGCGGCAAAGAGTTACAGACGCCGTAGAGATGCGGAAGGTCCTCTTGCCCCAACAGGGGCCCCAGGACGCCAGCCGACAGATTTATAGCGAAGCCGACGGGCTGTCGGGACTGACCGTGGACCGCTATGGCGGCTGGCTGATGGTTCAATTGACCAGTCTGGCGCTGGCGAATCACAAAGAAGTCATCCTCGATAGCCTGCGCGAAACCCTGCAACCGGAAGGGATCTGGCTGCGAACCGAGAAAGGAATTCGCGCGGCGGAAGGATTGGAACTGACCGACGGGTTGCTTTGGGGCCAGTCCCCCCCTCGACCCATTTTTATCGCCGAGCATGGTGTTCGCTATGGAATTGACGTGGCCGAAGGACAAAAGACCGGATTTTTCCTGGATCAGCGGGATAATCGCCGACGGATCGCCGACTTCGTGCGAGATAAGCGAGTTCTCGATGTCTGCTGTTACACCGGTGGCTTTGGCCTGAACTGCCTGGTGAACGGGGGGGCTGCCGAAGTCACCGCCGTCGATGCGTCAGAGGCGGCTCTCACCCAGGCCCGTTCCAATGCAGAGCTGAACGGGGTTGCGGACCGACTCAAGACAGTTAAACAGGACGCCTTCAAGGCTCTGGAAGAATTTCATTCCAAACAGGAAACGTTCGACACCGTGGTGCTCGACCCGCCGAAGCTCGCACGCAACCGGCAGGGGATCGATGCCGCGTTACGAGGTTATTACAGCCTGAACCGCTTTGCACTGGGTCTGATCAACCCCGGTGGATTCTTTGTGACCTGCAGTTGTTCAGGTCACATCTCTCACGAAATGTTTGCGGATATGCTCAGTCAGTCGG
>NZ_DASWWZ010000225.1:0-9960 GCF_036405755.1 Schlesneria sp. | reverse complement strand
TTATTTGCACAATACATCCGCGGCGACGAGCAATCACATTCCCAGATGGACATGCAAATGGAATGCAACGAGTGGAGTGAGCGAAATGATTCGCTGAACGCGTTCAACTTGGCACTGAAGATCGGGACCCATGGACTGATACGCGACATCGTGCTTGATCTGGCGAGCGATGGAAGTGTCATCGTGTGGGGCCGTGCCCGTAACTACTACGCGATTCAACTAGCTATCTGTGCGACAAGAGAGTTCGGCAGTAGGCGGCACCTGTTCCCCAAAACTCGACTCCTGCTGTCCGTCGGTGAAAGTGTTGTCGATCTAGAGATCGTCCACCCCGAGTACGAGAAACAGGATCAACCACTTCCCACTCCCCGCCCGCACCGTCGCATATCGATGACGATGACTGCCGCCATGCCCGCCGCGATGATGGATGTCATTGGCAGCGTCGAAAGCCTCTGAAACAGTGGGGTCGCTCCGACTCGTTCCACGGATCACGCATCACACGTCCTGAGATGCCTGCGCATGCGCTCGCTGATCGCTCGTCTGCTTCGTGATCCGCTGTGGCCCTGCTCGGTGCAGGAAGGCCAACTCCAATTGGGGCTCATAGAAGTACCCCGCTTGAAATGGCCTGGTTTGAACATCGGTGCCTCTTCGCAGCACAGATTCTCTCGCATGCGGTCAGGACGTGTCCGAAGAAATCATCGCGACCATTTGACCGTATCCAGGAGGGGGACCGACGCTCGACACCGTATTCCTTACCTGTGGCACAGAGCTCAGCTTCCGCAATACCTAACCGCGTAGAAGCAACAACCCTTCCAGTGTCGGCCCGCACAACACCTCGCGCGGCCATCTCACCACCTCGGCCTGCAGGTCCAGTGGCGCATGAGGTCAGATGAACACCAGGGAGACACTGTCACCACATGGCGACACGTCGAAGCCGTTATGACTGTCATCTTTCCAACAAAATTCGCGGTTCCCACGTTTCAAACGCTCTGAGACAGCTGTAAATGTCGGGACTTTAAGCAATCTTCATGATCGGTACGCATCGTGCATTCCTCCCTCTTGCTACCAGGAGTTCGCTGAGTTTGTGATCTGCACGGTACGACGGTGATCTAAGGCGATCACGGGATCGAACAAGCAAGGCTGTCGATGGAGCTTCACCACCGCCGAATGCCTGAACGAAAGCCATCACCAGATGACTTTCAGTCGAATCGCTCTGAGCGAAACTGATTTGCTGAGGAGAGGAACATGACCACAGGAACTGCAATCAAGGTGGAACTATCTGGTGTTCACCCCCGCAGTCATCGCTGCGCCAGCGCCGTTGATGCCGCCATGATCCGGGTGCAGGGAGTCTACTCGCGCTGCAATCTGCGCGACGGAACAGTGACGCTGACCGCCAGCGACGAGGCCGCTGCCCGCAAGGCCCTCGCAGCCTTCGCCGCAGCAGGATTCTACGGTACATCCGACAACGAAGACCTTCAGGTACAGCCCTTGGCCCCGACGATGTCCGCACGGCTGACGCGCGCCCAGATCTCAGGCATCCATAACTGCTGTCCCCCCTGCTGCAACGCCATTGATGAGGCCATCAGCAGTGTCGCAGGAGTCACAGGTCATACAGCCAAACCCGGAGTAACCCGGTTTTTCGTCACAGGCGATTTTGAATCAGGTGATCTGGTCCGGGCTCTCAACGAATCCGGCTTCAGTGCGATCATTGAACCATAAGAACGACAGCAGGCATACGCTCGCTATACGAAGAATCCCCCGCCGGATGTTCCTGTGGTTGCGTGACTCACTCAGGCCAGAAGCGTCCACGGGTCTTCTAGTCCAGACGAGAGTAATTTTGAGCTGACATCCTGCGACCAATGCGGATTGTGCGACGGGGAAAGCGGTGGGCCGGGGTTTGATGACGGTCATCAAATGTCGGCTCACCGCGGCCCGCCTCCCCTGCAGTGGCCACGCCGAGCCCTGATCAGCAAGCGGCTACCCCGCAACCCGACAGCGGGAGAAAAGAAAATCAAGTCCGACTCGCTTTGTGCGCCGTCTCACACTGGCTTCCGCAAATGCCTCCCAGCATGAGTTATTCTTGCTCCGAATGAGCCAACGGTCGCGGCAAATGCCATCCACGGTACAGCGACATCATCCTCAGCCAGAAGCAGAGGAGCGCTCCCGCGATCAGGAACCCACTCAAGGGCAACTGCAACGTATGCCCGGTCGCAACCAGGACCCCTGCGGCCAGTGCAGCAACGGCATAAATATCTGCCTGAAGAACCAGGGGTGTCTCGCGGACCAGCAGATCACGCAGCATCCCTCCGCCGATCCCGGTCAGCATCCCCATGAGCGCGGCCATCATGGGATGAAGACCGAACGAGAGTGCCTTTTGAGTCCCCGTCACGGCGAACAGTGACAGTCCGGCGGCGTCAAAGACCAGCACGGGCCAGCTTCGAAGGTTAATCCCCGGAGACCACAAAAACATCACCAGGCCCGCAACGACCGAGACGGTCACATACTTCCAGTCGCGAATGGCAGCCGGAGGAACCGCGCCGATTAAAACATCACGGGCGACCCCCCCCGCGTTCCCCGCCGCAAAGGAGAGAAACATCAGTCCAAACAGGTCGAGCCTGTTTTTCACCCCCGCCGCCGCACCGCTCAGCGCAAATACAAACGTCCCCAGCAAATCAAACACAACCAAAAGCTGAGCAGCCAATCCACGCCCCTGCCACAACGGCTCATCCATCTCAGATCCCACCCGGCACGATACCAACTAAGCTTCTCCGCTTCTCAACAGCGGCCTTCCCATTCCAACACGTCAATCCCACCGCTGCAATGACCGAACACGGTGCAGCAACGCTCGTCTCTGCTGGTCCGCTCAATTCAATCATCACTGACGACGTGCAGCCCTCATCGACATGCACGCCGCAAGATCGTGGTGCTCGCCACTGTAAACGGCGTCACCAGCAGCGAGGGTCGCTCTGAGAGAACCTCCGACCATGGATCATCAAACGGTTGTTCGCCCCGCACTGAATCAGAGGATGCTCACCCAGCGGAGACATTCATCCCTCACATGACCTGACGGCTTAGTCTCAGTAGAATCCCGACACAATTCACAGATCATGATTTTGGCTCATTCTTCAGCGGGTTCAAAATCATCAGAGACAGGGCTGGTAGGGAGTTCTCATGCAGTCATCCATGAAGGAACTGGAGCAAATCCTCAATTCGCTTGGGGAGTCATCTCGTTTCGCAACATCCGGCCAGTTACCGGCCGTACTTCCGGGTCTGGAAGTCGACGGTTTCGGTTCCGTCGGACTTCCATTAGCCGCTGTGGAAGCAAAGCGACTTATCCAACAGGCGGAACAAGCCCCCTATGGTCGAGGCGAAGAAACAATCGTTGACACAGATGTTCGCCGCGTCTGGCAGTTCGAGCCCACCCAGTTCCGTCTCAAAAATACCGACTGGGCCACCCAGATCGAAACCGCAGTCGAACAAATTCGACGTGACTTTGGCTTAGATCAAAAGATCTCGGCACACCTCTACAAACTGCTGGTGTATGAGAAAGGGAGTTTTTTCGCGCCCCACCGCGATACCGAGAAGATTGCCCGAATGTTCGCGACGCTGGTGGTTTGCCTCCCCTCACTCCACGAGGGAGGATCGCTCATCGTGCGGCATGACGGACAGACAGAGACCATTGACTTTGGTGGAACAGCCTCCGAATTTCAGACCCGATTCGCTGCGTTCTACGCCGATTGCCAGCACGAGGTCACTCCGGTGACATCGGGATTTCGAATCTGTCTGGTTTACAACCTCTCTTTGAGCGGTCGTCGCCAGCCCTCCGCGCCACGCAATCAGCCCCTCGTCCAGCAGGCGCGACAAGAGTTGGAGAATCTCTTCGAAAACGCTTCAAACCCAATGGAGAAGATCTGCATTCCGCTGAGGCATCAATACACCGAAGCCAACCTCGATCCCCGGCAGTTGAAAGGAGAGGATCGGACTCGATTCGACGTCCTGCGACAGGCCGCCGAGTCGCTCGGCTATCCCTGCTATCTGGCCCTCCTGACGCACTGGCAATCGGGGGAAGCCGATTATGATTCCCTGGACACCGATCGCTATTGGGGCCGCAGCTCAAGACGACGAAGATACAGATATGATGACAACGACGAGGCAGACGATACTGATGTCGAACTTGGTGAAGTGCACGATGAGGATCTTTCGCTCGCCCATTGGCTGAATCCGGACGGAGAACCGCAGCCCTTCGGCAAGATTGAGTTTCAGGAAGAAGAAGTCCTGGGCTTCGATGAGAAAAAGGACTGGTCCCGCCGCCAGGAAGTTCACGAAGCGACGGGGAATGAGGGTGTCACTGTCGAATGCTGGTACCACCAGGCAGCCGTGGTGATCTGGCCCCCCGCTCGATTCTTCCAGATTATGGCCAGTGGAGGACCATCGTCGTCCGTCCCGGCACTCGAGCAGATGATGGCCGCGTCCCCTGCCTCGGACCAGTCATCCTCCCTCCGTGAGTTCGCCAAACAGATCATTGCGCAATGGAACCCGGATTGGAAATTACGCAGCGACAAGGTCTCACTCGCCACCCGCATGCTGGAACTGTTGGAGCGAATCGGTGACGCGGAACTGGCATTCCGGTTTGTGCGGGACGTACTCCCCCGAAGCTTCAACGGCTCCGAAGGGAAAGCACTGACTCGCCTGTGCAACCAAGTCGGCTGGGATGTACTCGGTCCGTCCTTGCTGAGTTTTGTGGTTCAACAGCAACCGGAAGATCACATGACAACGATCGCCCGGATTGTCGCCGTGTGTGCCCCGCTTTGCTGCGATCCCCCCAAACCGACGAAACAACGACTCCAGGTCTGCCAGTCCCTCGCGGCAGAACTATGGTCCGCCGTGAAGCGTTTCGAACGCAAACTCGTCGGTGATGAGGATGATGATCTCTGGATCGAAGAAGGATCGTGGAACGATCCCGCCAGGGACTACATCGGACTGGTCGATCCACTGCTGCAAATCGGCGCTGCCGTGGAAGCGGCTGACGAACTGGAGCGATTTCTCGATCGGATTCTCCTTGATCCGCGCCGGTACAATCTTCGTCGAGTTTTAGTTCCCGACCTTCTATCGGCCCAGAAGTGGTTGCCCAGGTTTCCCGCAGGTCAGCCCGCACTCACACGACTGCGTGAACACTGTCTTGTGCAGCTTCGGGCGGCAACAGCCGACCCAGTGGAACCCCCCAAAGACTGGACCCGCAGCGCGAATTTCAAATGCAGTTGTGGCGACTGCCAGACCTTGGCGAAGTTCTTACGAGACCCGGAGCAACAGGTCGGTCGGTTCCCCCTCCGAAAAGACCGCCGCCAGCATCTGCACAATCAGATCGAACGCCATCACTGCGACTGCACGCACGTGACCGAGCGAAAAGGCTCCCCCCAAACACTCGTCTGCAACAAAACAAACGCATCCTACGAGCGACAACGTCAGCGATACGAAAACGACCTGAAACTGATCACGAAGCTGGAAGCACTCACCACCCCGCCCAAACCCAGGAAACCCAGAAAAAAGCCGCAGTAAAGCTGTGACGCCCCCTGCTCGAACAGTCAAGAAAACGAGCCTTTGGGTCGCCAACCACGAGAGAGCGTCGGATTCACCGATCCTAAGGCACCGAAGTGCCCCTCCCTTCGGGCTACGGGAACCGGTTCATCGTGTGCTTTCTCCGATTCGGAGTCGTCGCCTCCGATGAATGTATCGCTCTTTCACTCGCAAACAACTCTCTCCGATATTCGCCTTACCAGGGGGCCGAGTCTCTCGCATTATTCTGCTGGCTGACGGAACTTCGCGAATGTCAGGGTAACGGAGGTAATCCGAGTTCCACGAGGAACTGGTTGTGGGCGTTCTTGGACTTTTGAATCTCGCGTTCAATATCGACCAGTGCGGCGTGCGTTTGTTTCAGGTCGATTTGGACTTCATCCTCGGCGTTGCTGACATACCGGGAAATATTCAGATTGAAGTCGTTGGCTTCAATCTCCTTCATCTTGACCCGGCGCGCGTACTTCTCGACCTGCTTCGGCCGATCTTTATAGGTGCGAATGATCCGGCCGATATGCTCGTCCGTCATGACATTCTGGCGTTTCCCTTTAGAGAAATTCTCGGGGCCGCTGGCGTTGATGAACAAGACGTCGTCCGGCTTCTTGCACCGTTTGAGCACCAGGATGCAGACGGGGATGCCGGTGGAGTAAAACAGGTTGGCGGGGAGCCCAATGACCGTGTCGATATGCCCGTCTTTGAGCAGCTTGGTGCGAATGCGCTCTTCCGCGCCCCCTCGGAACAGGACACCGTGCGGCAAGATGATCGCCATCACTCCCTGCTCACTCAGGTAGTGGAAGCCATGCAGCAGGAACGCAAAGTCGGCTGCGCTTTTGGGTGCCAGTCCGTAGTTCTTGAACCGGACGTCCTCACCCAGCACCTCGTTCGGTTCCCAGCGATAGCTGAAAGGAGGATTGGCGACGACGGCATCGAACTTCGGCACTTTCGCCGGGTTGGTCTCGCGGAGCATGTCCCAGTCGTTAGTCAGCGAATCACCGTGGTAGATCTCGAACTCGGTATCTTTGACTCCATGCAGCAGCATGTTCATCCGCGCAAGGTTGTAGGTCGTGATATTCGATTCCTAGCCATAAATCTTCCCGATCGTTCCTCCTGCGTCCGTGACATGACGGCGGACGTTGAGCAAGAGTGACGCTGACCCGCAGGCGAAATCCAAAACGCTCTCTAACCTCTTTCGATGCCCCATCGTCGGTTCGTGTCCGTCCAGTGTGACGATGGCTGACAGAATGTCGCTGATTCGCTGCGGGGTATAGAACTCGCCCGCCTTCTTGCCCGAGCCTGCGGCGAACTTGTCGAGCAGATACTCGTAAGCATCGCCGAGCGTGTCGGTATCGCTGGAGAACAGGGCCAAGCCCCGTGCAATCTCACTGACGACCGAACAGAGCTTGTCATTGCGTGCTTCGTAATTCTTTCCAAGCTTGTCTGAACTCAGGTTAATTTCCGAGAACAGTCCGTGAAATGTGCTCTCGAAGGAATCTTCCTCGATGTACTTGAACGCATCCTTCAACGTGTCCAGCAGGTAGCGGCTTTGCGTTTTGGCGAGGTGAGTGACGTTTGTCCACAGATGCTCAGGCTTGATCACGTAGTGCGCCTTGCGCCGCATCTGTTTTTCGAACGCGGGAACGTCCTTCTTGTTTTCAGCGTACCAGACGGAGAGCGGAGATTTTCCGCCGTTGCCGATCGCATTGGGGTCGGGGTAGTCCTTCCTCAGTTCACGCTTTGCGGCCGCTTCGTAGTTGTCCGAGAGGTATCGCAGGAACAGGAATGCAAGCATGTAATCGCGAAAATCATCCGCGTTCATTGCCCCGCGTAAATGGTCTGCGATGTTCCAGAGAATCTTGCCGAGTTGTTTTTGGTCGTTTTCGGTCATAGTCTTTAGTTGCCAAACTCCGTGTCTGAATTGGATGACATCAGCTTCCGACGGAGCTCAATCGCCTCTTGGCGAATCTCTTTCGGTACGTAGTAGTAGACGCGATCTTCCTGAGGAGTGATCACCGCTCCGAGTCGCGGCAGATAGGCCCCGATCGCCACAGGTTGCTCGTCGACCAGCACGCGAATTGTATTGACGGCAGACTGATTTACGGGATCTTTTTCTTCCCGGTACGGCTGGCGATACTTTCCTTTCACCGTGTCGGCCAGGCAGTACATCGACGGTTCCTCATAACCCTTGGCTTTCAGCAACAGGTGCAGGTCTGACTCCCATTTCCCGAAATCATTCGATTTGAGGGGATTGACGGGTGGCGGCGGCTCGACCATCGCCAACCCATCACGATTAAGGAATCGCCTGGCGCAGTCCGCGAGCGACTTGTCGCTGTGGCCAGTCCACCGCTGAATTTGTTCCAGCACGGTGAACTCCTCCACTGCGAGATAGTCAGAAACCAGCATCGTCGCAGGATTGGGGTCTTCAGATCTCCAGAACTGTTCCAGAACAGGATTTGCGTTGACGTTGGTGCCACTCTTCCTGAGTTCATCAGCGCGTTTCCACATTGCCTGCAGCAATACCTCAAATCCGCGTGTGGTCTTGTGCAGGTAAACATTTTGGTACATGTAGTACCGGGCGAAGATGTATTCCTCGATTGCCATGGCCGACTTGGCAGGCCACACAAGATCCGTTTCGTCGTCATGAAACTGCACCGTGGTCAGCAATCGATGCCAGTCGAAATGGCCGTATCCTGCCCCTGTGAACAGACTGTCGCGACGGAGATAGTCGAGCCGATCGACATCGAGCTGGCTCGACATCAGGGCTCGTTGCCAGGCCGGATGCTTGGTGTCTTGAGAATTGATGAGGTCGGCAACGTGGTACGGGAGATAGGCATCTTCCCGTTTGAGGATCTCGTGGAGCTGCGATCCTTCGTCGAGGATCACTGCCATCGACCATTGCTCGTGATTGATACCAAGACATGGCTCGAACAGATGGGAGAACGGACCATGTCCCACGTCGTGAAGAAGTGCCGTCGCCAGCAGCGCCTGCCGTGCCTTCCTGATTCGTTCGGCGTCACTGACTCGCTCGAGATGTTCGAGTACAAGCTTCATCAGGTGGGTGACGCCAAGGCTGTGCGCGAATCGCGTATGATCTGCACCTGGGTAAGTGAAGTTGCTCACACCCAGTTGATGAATACGACGCAACCGCTGGACCTCACGACAGTTTGCGAGATCAACGAGCCACCCGTCGCGATTGCGATCGAAAGCGATGTAATTGTAGAGCGGGTCACGGAAGACCTTGTCAGACATGCAGTCCCCGCTCGCTAGGTCGCATCTACCGAGTGAAATCGTTTCGCCAGTTTCAAGGCACTCTGACTTGCGGGAAGTGCAGGGGAAACTCGTTTGAACTGGCAGGCCAGTTGCAGGGCCTGATCCCAATCCTGATCCGTTGACTGACTGAAGTAAAACAGGATGGTCGAACCAAGTTCAAGCTGCCAGATGTCGCTTCCGATCAGTTCCTTGCCGAGCTGTTCAAAACGCTGCATTTCCTCATCGATCGTCTGCTCAAGAAATTGGCGCGTGATCGGCATCAGTTGGTAGACATACTGCGACCCGAAGCGAGGTCCTCCGGTCTCCTCCACCAGACCGGCGGCCACAATCTCATCACAGGCATCGGCCACATCGCACGAATAGGGCCCGAAGTGGTGAAGTGTGTAGACGCATTCGAGCGGGCAGCCCGCAGCCTGAAGAAAGTAAACGACTTTTTGCAGCCGCTTACGGCCCTGCAATCCGGTCTCACCTGCCCAGGAGAGCAGTGTCGCGAGTTGCAGCCGGTTCATTTCAATTTCTCCTCGCGGTAGTCCGTAGCATTCGTCAGTCCCAACGTGACCCGACATGTTATCGTCGCGACCGACGCGCGTCCAACAGTCTAACTCGGTGCTCGATGCCTTGCCATTGCGGTTCCGACTCGCCGGAACATCCGCTCAGGCCTCCTCCGATGACGGGAACAGTTGCTGCATCAGGCCTTTCTTGTGCATTCGCAGGCAGTCCAGCTTTTGTGACATAGTGTCAATTAAAACGTCCAGCGACGAGAGACATTGGGCGATCCGCCGCTGCTCGGTTTCGGGTGGTACGAGAAGGGGCATCCGTGCAAAGTCGTCGAAGTAGAGCCGCAATCGATCTTTGGTCAAACCACGCGAGTACGATTCGAGAAGTAAGAGTGAGTCCGGTAACTTGAAAAAGTATTCGAAGAATGGTGAGTGCACGCCCAGAAGTGGCGCAAGAACAACGTAGGCGGGACTCACCAAACAATCTTCCTTGTCATTACCCACATTTTCTCCTGAGAGCATCTTGAGTTTGCAGTGCGATTAGAAGTCGTTCGGTCCCCCTCCAAAGGGTCATCCATCCGGGTTCGCCATCGCCTTTGCGCATGAGAAAGCCGCCGAGTGAAGCGAG
>NZ_DASWWZ010000224.1:0-23513 GCF_036405755.1 Schlesneria sp. | reverse complement strand
CCCGCGCGCGAAACAAGCTCAGCGAGTACGGTCGCCGAAATCACATCGGATTATGGGTGCAAAGTCCCCCGTCGTTTCCCACGAGGAGGCTTTTCCCTTACAGCACGATGTTGCTTGTTCGTCCTTGCCAGCCTGCTGAGCCCCGTCTCGTTCCTGGTGGCCGCTGAAATCGAGCCGACCCGCCAACTGCTGATCAGCGGGAAGTATGACGAATGCATTGAAGTCACGGCGAAAGCAATTGATGACCGCGTCTTCGGCGAAGAATGGTATTCGTTCAAAGCAGAAGCCGAGATGCAAACCGGGCGGTACAAGGACGCGTTCGAGACCATCTCGGGAGGATTGACGCGCTACGCCTGGAGCATCCGACTGCGACAGGGTGGTATCGAACCGGCTCGAATGTCGGGCAATGTCGATCAAGGGACGCAGTGGCAGGAGGAGATGGCGGACATCGTCAATCGCGCCGCGTGGCGCTACAACGGTGATCCTGACAGTCTTGTCTCCTTGGGTAAAGTCGCTGCGGCGACAGGAGCGGACGCGCGGCAGGTCCTCGAAATCTTTTTTGACCGTGCTCTCAAAGTCAGCCCGGGGCACCGGGGTTCCATTCTGGCGAGCGGTGAGCTGGCTCTTTCAAAAAAGGATTTTGCAGTCGCCGCGGAGACATTTCAGGAGGGCCTGAAATCGCATCCAAACGATCCCGACGTACACTTCGGCATGGCGAGAGCCATCGAAAGTTCGCAGCCACCACTTGCCAGTCACCACCTCTCCGAGACGTTGCGACTCAACCCCAACCACGTCCCGGCCATACTGCATCGAGCGGCACAGGCGATTGATGCCGAGCGGTATAGCGATGCCACGAGCCTGCTGGAAGATGCTCTCAAAATCAATCCGGCCAATCCCCTGATCTGGGCTTACCGAGCAGTTCTGGCTCATTTGAACAATGAGCCAGAAAAGGAAGCGGAGTACCGGGAACGGGCTCTCACACCCTGGCCTGAAAATCCCGTTGTCGACTATCAGATTGGACGGAAGCTTTCACAAAAGTACCGGTTTGCAGAGGGGTCAGAGCATCAGCGGACAGCGCTGAAGTTCGATCCGGGCTATCAGCCGGCGCGCGTGCAACTCGCTCAGGACCTGCTTCGGCTGGGAGATGAGGAAGAAGGGTGGAAGCTGAGCGAACTGGCATTGAAGCACGATGCGTATGACGTACAGGTCTTCAACCTGATGCAGCTACGTGATGAACTGAGCAAGTTCACCACGTTGGAAGCAGATGGCTTTCGCGTCCGTATGGAAGCAACGGAAGCCGCTATCTACGGGCACGATGTGCTTCAGCTATTGAAGCGTGCCAGGGACACACTCTGTCCCAAGTACGGCATCGAATTGCAGAGCGTGATTACCGTTGAGATTTTTCCGGATCCCAATGATTTCGCGGTCCGAACATTCGGGCTGCCGGGGGCGGATGGTTTCCTGGGGGTCTGTTTCGGCAAAGTCATCACGGCCAATAGCCCCGCCTCCCAGAAGGACACTCCGGTCAACTGGCAGTCCGTACTATGGCACGAGTTCTGTCACGTGGTCACACTGGAAAAAACGCGAAACCGTATGCCGCGATGGCTCAGCGAAGGGATTTCCGTCTACGAAGAGCGTCAGGCAGGAGCGACGTGGGGACAACGGATGTCACCCAAACACCGCAAGCGGATTCTCGACAGGGGAGTCTCATCCGTAAGAGACATGAGCGGCACGTTCATGCGACCGGACACTCCAGAAGATCTTCAGTTCGCCTACTACCAGTCCTCCCTGCTGGTGGAATTCTTGATTGAGAAGTATGGCCTGGATTCAATGAGAAACATCCTTGGCGATCTGGGGGCCGGGATTCCTATCGAGGTTTCGATCGAGCGGCACACGTCATCACTCGATCAGATCGATCACGAGTTTCATGACTACGCCCTTGAAATGGCCCGGCGTCTCGCTCCGGAACTTGACTGGGAACAGTATGACTTGTCGGCCATCCGGGATGATGACGATCCCGAGCGACTGGAGCGTTGGGTAGAAGATCACCCCACCAGTATCCAGGGATTGACCATGCTTGCGGATCAGATGGTAATGAAACGCGAGTTTGACAAAGCCAAAAAATCACTCACAAAGTTGATCGAGTTGTACCCGGAGCAAACGGGGCTCGACAGCGCTTACATCCTGCTGGCAGCGATCCACCGGGAACTGGAAGAGACCGGCGAGGAACGTCAGGTCCTGGAGCAATACGTCGCTCACACAGATGACGCCAAGTCAGCCCTGCTCCGTTTAATCGATCTGCAGACAGCCGCCAGTGACTGGGCTGCCGCCGCAGCCAGCGTTCGCAAACTGCTCGAAGTCAATCCTCTGCTTCCTCAGGCCCAGCGAGCACGTGCAATGACCAGCGAGCAGCTTGGTATCGTCGAAGACGCCATTCAGGGACTAAGGGCGGTTCTCCTGATGGATCCGGAAGATCCCGCAGAAGCTCACTTCCGTCTGGCGCGATTGTTGAATGGGCAAGGGGACGCGGAAGCGAAGTTGCACGTTCTTGCAGCCCTCGAAGAGGCCCCCCGATATCGCGAGGCGCAAAAGCTACTTCTCAAAATTGTGCGGACCCACCCCGCCGAAGCAAGCCCTCCTGATTCAGTGACTGAGCCTCCTTCAAACACGGCCCCCGAGGCCAATCCCGTTCCTACCGACGCGACAAAAATGCCTTGACGGCGACGGGATGAAAAACACGAGATTGTTGAGCCGATTGCAGGGAAAGCGGAACCGATTCGATGAATGAGCCACCGACCGACTCAGGAAAACCCGCCATGAAACGTTTCGTTTCCGCGATCAGTCTGCTCGCGCTACTGCTGGCGGTTATGGGAGTCATCGGACTGACGTATGCCCAGAATCGCTCCTTTTCCCGGCGGTTCAGCGGACGATTAGAAACGTCTGTGCCCGACAACCGCAATGGGGTACCTCTCTGGGAAGTGGATCCTGCATTCAAAGACGACGTCTTCACCTTCGTTCGCATCGAATATGATTCAATGCGTCGGCCGGGCTCCTGGTTGACTGACTTCCCCGACGCGGACCTGAATCTTTCGTATCGTCTCCAGCAGTTAACATCGATGAAGGTCGACCCCAACGGCCGGATCATGCGTCTGACCGATCCGGATCTGTTCCGATACCCCTTCATCTATCTGATCGAACCTGGTGGCATCTATTTGTCACCTGACGAAATCGCAGCACTCAGACGCTACCTGTTAAATGGTGGTTTTCTGATGGTGGATGATTTCTGGGGAGAAGACGAGTGGCGATCACTCTACGAGGCGATGAAACAGGTCTTTCCTGACCGCGAACCAGTGGAATTGCCCCTTGAACATCCCATTTTCCACTGCGTCTATGACTTGAAAGAAAAACCACAGATTCCTGCCATCGGAGTCGCTATGGATGGGCGTTCCACTGGAAGAACTTGGGAACGTGAGGACGCCAGGACGCCCCACTACCGCGGCATCTTCGATGACAAGGGGCGGTTGATGGCTCTGATTTGTCATAACACGGACCTCGGAGACGGCTGGGAACGGGAAGGTGAAGACCCCTGGTACTTCACCGAGTTTTCCGAGAAGAAAGCCTATCCTCTGGGGATCAATATCATCTTCTATGCCATGACGCACTAATCGAATCGAGATCATCTCTTCAAACTACGTCGGAGCCCTTTGTGAACGTGACGCGACTCTCTCCTGCTGACGACGACGAAATGCGCGTGCTTGAACTGGTTCGAACCAGTCGGCAACGGATTCGCACGGAACTTGCAAAAACCATCGTCGGGCAATCCGAAGCGGTTGAGCAACTTTTGATTACCTTGTTCGCCGGTGGCCATTGTCTGATCACCGGAGCTCCCGGACTGGCCAAGACGCTGCTTGTGAAATCGATCGCTCAGGTCTTTCATCTGAAGTTTCAGCGAATTCAGTTCACCCCCGACCTGATGCCCGCAGACATCACCGGGACCGAGATTCTTGAACAGGACGAATCTGGACGACGGCAGGTCGTGTTCGTAAAGGGCCCCATTTTCGCCAACGTCCTGCTGGCCGACGAAATCAACCGGACACCTCCCAAGACACAGGCCGCACTTCTGGAAGCCATGCAGGAGCACCAGGTCACGGCTGCGGGAACAAAGTACATTCTGGAAGAGCCGTTTTTTGTTCTGGCAACACAGAACCCGATCGAAATGGAAGGGACGTATCCCCTTCCCGAAGCTCAGCTCGATCGCTTCATGTTCAATGTCGTGATCGACTACCTTCCCGAAGACGACGAAGTCGCCGTCGTGGCCCGCACCACGTCCGCCCCTTCCGAGGCGATCGAGGCCCTGTTCACGGGTGAAGACGTCCAGCAGATTCACGCGCTCGTCCGAAAAGTTCCCGTGGCGGAAGATGTTGTCCGATACGCCGTGCGCCTGGCTGCCGCATCCCGCCCAAATCAGGCGAACACACCTGACTTCGTCAACGAGTACGTCTCCTGGGGTGCGGGGCTTCGCGCTGCTCAGTACCTGATCCTTGGTGGAAAGGCCCGAGCCTTGCTGGCAGGTCGGGCGAATGTCACTTGGGAAGATATCCGCGCCCTGGCCGCCCCGGTCCTCAGGCACCGCGTCCTCATTAACTACCGCGCGGAAGCGGCGGGTCAGACGGTCGACAACATCATCTCAAGAATCCTCGACACAGTGAAAGAGTTATAAGTCTTCGTTCTGAATGCCGTATTCCGGATCTGGTTGAGTGGACGAACCGTGTTGCAGTAACCATGATTCCCCCTCTCTGATCAGCTTCTTTTTGTAAGGAACCATTGTCGATGTCCTTCAGAGCCACTCGTTTATTTTCCCTCGCGATCCTTTCGCAGCTGGCAACGCAATCATTTGCGCTGACTGCCGAAACGACGGACGGAAAGCATTTCACTCAGATTCCTCAGATTGCGCCGGCAAAGGGACAGCCCGACTCGGCTCAGCCGACTCCCTCCGTTCCCGCCGCGACACTCTTCAAAGACGGCCCCGCGCCAAGCTGGATCTGGGGCGCTGACGAAGCAAAGAATTACGTTGTCCGAAAAACATTTCAGGGCGGTGGACAGTCGGCGTGGCTGCGAGCGACGTGCGATAACTCCATGACGGTCTATCTCAACGGCAAGAAGGTCGCTTCCAGCGATGACTTCACCCGTCCCGAACAGATTGACATTCAAGCCAGCCTGAAAGCGGGTGAGAATATCCTGGAAGCAGAAGTCGCCAACTCGGGCGGCCCTGCAGGCTTCGTGGCGAAACTGGCGATCACCGGTGCCGATGGCAAGGTTCGCTACGTCGTCACCGACAACTCCTGGACCGTTTTGAACTCACGTGAGTCAAAAGAGTCCACACCCGCAAAGGTGGTCCTGAAACTGGAAGATCATCCCGGTGGTAAGGCAATGCTGGACGATCTCTCGATCGAACCGGCTCGTGACCTGTTCAATCTGCTGCCTGGTTTCCAGGTCGAGCGGCTGTTCACAGTCCCCAAGGAAGAACTGGGTTCATGGGTCAGCATCACGACTGATCCGAAAGGGCGACTGATCGTCAGCGACCAGGGAAAGCTGGGACTGTGCCGAATCACTCCTCCTCCCATTGGCAGCAGCGCTCCGACCAAGGTCGAGCGACTGGACATCAAGTTTGAAGGAAAGACCTTCTCCGGTGCACAGGGTCTGCTGTGTGCCTTCGACAGCCTGTACGTCATTGTCAACAGCGGCGATATTCCCACAGCGTTCTATCGCTGTAAGGACACCGATGGCGATGACCAGTACGACGAAGTCATCAAGCTGCGCGACATCCCCGGTGGAGGCGAGCACGGACCACACGCATTGCGTCTTTCTCCCGATGGCAAGTCGATCTACGTTGACGCCGGCAACCACACGAAATTGCCGTTTGAAGTCACGCTCAACTCCCCTCCGCAGACCATGGCGGGTGTCCGACCGCAGCAACTGCGAGCCACCCTTCCCGAAGGTGTCACCAGCCGTTCCGTTCCTAACTGGGACGAAGATCAACTGATGCCTCGTCAGTGGGATGCAGGGGGACACGCTGTCGGTGTTCTTGCACCAGGCGGATGGATTGCAATTACCGATCCTGATGGCAAGACCTGGGACGTGTTCTCGACCGGATACCGCAATCAGTACGACTTCGCGTTTAACGCCGACGGGGAAGTTTTCGCCTACGACGCCGACATGGAATGGGACTACGGATCACCGTGGTACCGTCCGACCCGCGTCGTCCATGCGACCAGCGGCAGTGAATTCGGCTGGCGCAGTGGTACCGCGAAGTGGCCAACCTATTATCCAGACAGCCTTCCTCAACTCGTCGACGTCGGACCTGGCTCGCCCGTGGGTGTTGAGTTCGGTTATGGGACCAAGTTTCCCGCCAAGTACCAGAAAGCCCTGTTCATTTGCGACTGGACCTTCGGCACCATGTACGCGGTCCATGTTGAGCCAAGCGGTGCCAGCTACAAGGCCACAAAAGAAGAATTCATTTCGCGAACGCCGCTGCCTCTGACCGACGTTGTCGCTCATCCGGATGGGGCCATGTACTTCACCGTTGGTGGTCGCGGTACCCAATCGGAACTGTTTCGAGTCACCTATGTCGGCAAAGAGTCGACAGCTCCTGTTGATGCCCGCAATACCCGCGATGCGGAACTGCGTGCCTTGCGACGCAAGATCGAAACCTATCATGTGGCCAATTCGGAAAAGCCGGCAGCTGCGGTCGACTTCCTGGTCCCCCATCTTGGTCACGCAGACCGGCACATCCGGTTCGCTGCCCGCATTGGCCTCGAGCGACTGCCTGTCGACTTGTGGCAGAACAAGGTCTTCGCTGCAACGAATCCCGATGCGATCATCACCGGTTGTATCGGCCTGGCTCGACAGGGTGAGCCACACCTGCTTCCTCAGATCCTGATGGCTTTGGGAAGTATCGATGCCCGCAACCTGACCGAACCCCAGCAGCTTGGACTGTTGCGTGCGTTGCAACTGACTTTCGTCCGACTTGGGGCCCCCGATGAGGCAACCAAGGCTCTCATTGGTGAAAGACTGGATTCTGTCTTCCCCACCAATAGCAATGCCTTGAATCGCGAACTGGCGAACCTGATGGTCTTCGTCGAATCACCCGGTACGATCAAGAAGATTCTTCCGCTGCTGACCAAAGAGAAAGTTGTCGAGATCACGGATCTGGGCGAAGTTCTCGCGAGAAACAAGCAGTACGGTGCGGCCATCGAAGCGATGTACGCGAATGCTCCTGACCTTCAGCAGTACTATTACGCTTACGTGCTGCGAAATCTGAAGTCTCACTGGACGCTGGAAGCTCGAAAGACGTACTTTTCGTGGTTCGAGAAAGCCCACTCTTGGTCTGGGGGTGTCAGTTACCAGAAATTCCTGACGAACATCGAAAATTCGGTATTCGAACAATTGCCCGAATCAGAACGGATCGTGCTGGAAGCCAGCGGCGCACGGAAGGCTTACAAAGCCCCGGAACTGCCGAAGCCGGTGGGCCCAGGTCGGGATTACACCGTCGATGAACTGGTGGCACTGTCTGCCACTCAATTGCGTGGCCGTGACTTCAAGAACGGCGAGAGAATGTACAGGGCTGCACGCTGCGTCGTTTGCCATCGCTTTGCTGGCGACGGGGGATCGACGGGTCACGACCTGACCCAGGCTGCCGGACGGTTCTCGTTCAAGGATCTTGCTGAATCGATCATCGACCCCAGTAAGGTTGTCTCGGACCAGTACAAGACGACGATCGTCGAGACCGCTGACGGAAAGACCCACACGGGACGGATCGTTGCAGCGACCGCTGATTCGATCACGATTCTCGTCGACCCTGAAGACTCGACCAAGCTGGTCACTGTCAAAAACAGCGACATCGAATCGCAGCAGCTTTCCGATGTTTCGCTGATGCCAAAAGACTTGCTCAAGCAATTGAACGAGAACGAAGTGCTTGACCTTCTGGCGTACTTGTTGTCCCGCGGAAATGCACAGGATTCGATGTTCAAACGATAAGTTCAAACATCGAATCCTGGCTGACTGACTCAACTCAATCGATCTTATTCGATCTCGTTGGGTCCGGTTGGTGAGGGAAGATCTCCGGGGTCGCCGGAATCCAAGTCCGACGGCCTCGGCAGAATTTCGTCGTAATCGTCAGGTTGCGTTGAATCCATGTAACCTGACCCCATAAAGCCCGCTGGTGCTCCTGGATAGACTTCCGTCTGATCCACGGGTACCGGTGAGGCATACTCGGGCGGCAAGGTCTTCAGGTTTGGAGCAGGGAAGGCAAAGCTGCGTGCCCATGCCCGTCGAACCGCATCCTGCTGGGCATACGTATTCCATTCGCCTTCGGCGAGTCGGATCCCATCGTTTTCCAGCAGGGTTCCGCGTCGCTGATGCAGTTCTGTGATCGCCTTGTTGTAATTCACCAGCGAAGTGTAGTAGGCGATTTCTGCGGCCGCGTTACTGGCCTGAGCACGAAGGACAAGGTCGAGAGTTGCGTCTCGTACACCAGCTTCGTATTCCGCCGTCGTCGCCTGGACACGACGTTCCGAAGCGATCTTGCGGTCGAGATGTGTTCGTGCCGTCATATAGGCCAGGTCAACCTTCTGGATCGAATCAGCCAGTTCGTGACTGATATCCAGTTCCTGTGCGGCCAGACCTGCCCTGGCTTTGACCAATTGCAGTTCGAGGTTGTGCAACTGAGCACGGAAGGCACGGAAACCGATCGGCATACTGAATTGAAGACCGACGTTCCACCCTGACTGATCGCCGCGGGTCAACGCTCCATACGCACTGTTGTACCCCTTCTCTGTCATACCGTCGCTTGAACTGTTCGACAGCAGTGTTTCACCGAAGCCGTTGAGCTGGTATGACGAGATGAAGTTCAACTGTGGGTTGATCACGTTTTCAGCAGCTTTGACCTGAAGCTGCAAGCTCTTGATGGCCCACTTTTGCTTCCGCAGCTCCACACGCCGAGTCAGCCCGTCGATTAATGCAGACTCCCACTGAATGAGGTATTCGCCTTCGAGCGGATTGTCCGCCGGACGAATGATTCGACCGTCGTTGACGGGTAGTCCCATCAGTTTACGGAACGCATTCTCAGTCCTGAGGATGTTACCCCACGCATTTTCGACGTTGGCTCGCGTATTGAAGTAGTTCTCTCGAGCCTGTGCTTCGTTACTGGCGTTACCCCCCGTCGCACCCACGTCCATCTTGGCTTTGACTTCACGCCAGGTTCTCAGCGAACTGTCCCGATTGGCACTTTCGGCCGCGAATTGCCGATAGGCGAGGTACAGTTCCCAGTAGAGGTCTTCTACGTCCTTGACCATGGTGATCACAGAATTCTCGAAATCAGCAATCGAGATGTCTGTGTTAATACGCGAGATGGCCACCCCTTGGGACACCCCGGTCACACCTGAAAGTCCAGAGCGTGCAGGACCGGCAATTCGGTTGTACTCGACGCCCGAACCAGCCCACAAAGGCTGAACGAACTGAACCTGTGAGACGGCAACGTAGTTCGACGGGAACAAAGTTGCCGAGGGGAACATCGGATTGACTGCGTTCGTCCCCTGATACGTCCAGTTGTTGTTGAACGCGAGCGAACCCCCAGTTGCGAAGGTCTTTGCCAGGCTTGATGTGAAGTTCGCAGAGTCGTTTCGACTGACGAAACCGGGATAAGGGATCGTCGTGTTGGCGACCGCTTCATTGTGCCCGAACAACATCTGACTGGTGAACGTGGCGTCGTAGTCTGCCAAAGCCGCTTCCACACCACGGTTACCGAAGAGGTATCCCGAGTCGCGGATGGCTGGATCGTAGACCGACGGTGCAGTCCCTGGAGCTTGCAGAATCGCCTGCTCGTTCGACCGCGTTCGGATCAATTTGTTGTTCTGCACAGCCAGATGGACAGCTTCCATCAAGCTCATGTCCCAGACTTCGTCTTCATGTCGATCGCGAACAGTGTGTGGCCGCTGCGTGTTGACGACATCCGGAGATGTTTGCTCTTCAATAATCGGATACTCGATCGCAGTCGTGCGGTCGACGTAGTCCCGAAGCTCTGCATCTCCCAAATAAGAGACAGGCCTCGCGGTGCGACAACCAACCAGGGCGCTGGAAATCAACAACGCATTGATCCATCGGATCGATCGCCTCCACCTCATGGGATGCATCCTTGCCAATACTGCCATCCGTGGGATTACCGATACATTTCTGTATAACTGTTTCCGGAAGCACACGAGGCATAACCGCTGTGAGAGTTACGCCTCGTGAATCTCCTACAACCAGTATCGGCGTCAGAAGCGGTACCGCATGATTCGAAGTACAATTAGATTTAGCTGGTATTTATCGAATATCTCGTACAGGTGACATGATCAAAAAAGTCAACCTAACCGATCAATTTGGGAAAAAAACCGAAATCTTTCACCGGGACCCCAGGTTTGACTCAATTCGGACGGCGTGAGTGACTCACGAGTCATTTACCGCGGTTGACGATCTTCCAGAATGTCGGTGGCGGGCCACCTGCAGCGAATTCGGCGGCGCCGCGGGGATCAATTCCGGTTCAATCAATCGAACAGGTATCCCGCTTCAACCCAAGATCCTCTAAAGACCGCGATGTCGGATTCCGCATTTCGAAAACCTCGTGCGGATCGGTCGCCTTAGCAGCTCAAAGCAGCAACCAAGGCGACCGATCCGAATACATGCAGAGGATAGCGCCGGTTGAGGCGGCTTCGCGGCTACCGGGGTGGCAAAGCCACAAGAGGTTCCAGTCCATTCCCCACCGACGTCTCATCCGTGCCGGCGGGACTGATGCGAATGAGTTGATCCAGCGAAATCACTGCCATTCGATAAAGCAGACCGATGTGTGGAGGCTCCTGTTCCTGTCGCTCAATCGTTCCACTGACGCGAATGGACTTCCCTCGAAAGTGCGATGCCACGTCCTCGATTCCAAGGCTCACCAAACGTTCCACCAGCTCTGGAGAAAGAATGAGGCAAAAGTGATTGCCATCGGTCGTGCGCTCGGCAGATCCCCCCTCAACCTCGCCACGGTGCGAAGCGGGAAAAACCACGAGTGATGGATGTTCCCCCTGAGGACCGAGGTTAGCGATATCAAGGGGGCGTGCGTCTTCAGCCAGCAAGCAGACTGTCGCGGGGCCCGTGTACCCAGATCTCACAAGCAGTTCCGGAGTCCACACGTCGGGAAGAGATTGATCGCCAATCCCCGGCAACGGCAGGGTGTCGCCCGAGTTCTCCGTATCCGCCTCTGCAACCAGTTTGGCAACGATTCTGCGACGTGCATCAGATCGCATCTTTTTACCCTCCTGACGTCCCACCGATCCTGAAAGTGTTGATAGACGCCCAAGTCCTCTGGCGCCCAGTCGAATCGGCGTTCGGCCTCCGTTTTGCCCCCTGCAGATTTGCCTGCGACATTCTTTGGGGCTTCGCAAGGGGAACCAGACCGAAGTTTTTCTGACGTCGTCGACGCACGATCATACCACAGGAGGTGCCATGCCGTGTCTGATTGCAATCAGGTCTTTCGCAATTCTTCCGACGGGAACCCGAAGCGGTCGAGCGGATCATGATAGGCTCGAACCATAATGTCCCTGCCACGCGAGAGTTAACCCTGTGGGCCTGAAACCAGCCGCTCCCCTTCCCGGTGCGGTTAACCGGAAAACGAAACAATTTCCTCTCTCGCCGCAGGTTTGACTCGCCGGTGCGACTGAACAGGAAATCGCACGTCCGGTTTTACTGCTTCTGACAGCGAGCGACGACCTGACGGACACTCGCTTTCTCCCGTACTTTTGTGGGAAGATGGACGAGTTCATCCGATGTTGCTGTAGTTCTGCGCTGGTGCATGCAGTAAGATTGATGCGATGCCGAAAGTCTGAGGTTGAGGAGAGGGTGCGATATGCGATTGTTTGCGGGTGCTGGACGACGTTTCTGTGACAAGATCAGTCGTCGATCGTTTGTGCAGATGGGGTCCCTCGCCGTCGGTGGTTTGACTTTGCCTGGATTGCTGCGTGCAGAGCATTCGCGCGGGACAGAACGGTCTCACAAGGCCGTGATTATGGTGTACCTCTCGGGGGGCCTTCCTCATCAGGACACATTCGACTTAAAGCCCAACGCCCCCGCGGAAATCCGAGGCGAATTTTCCCCGATCCCATCTTCGCTACCAGGCTTGGACGTCTGCGAACTCATGCCTAAGCTGGCGACGGTGATGGACCGCTGTGCGATCATTCGCTCCGTCGTCGGACAGCGCGACGAACATTCGAGTTTTCAGAATCTCACCGGCTACACCATGGGTGAGACGCAGCGAAACCACTATCCCAACTTCGGTTCGTTCGTCTCTAAGATCAAAGGCCCTTCGAGCCCTCTGATTCCTCCGTTCGTTGACCTGTTTCCCACAATGCAGCACCGACCTTACAACAGTACGGGTGCGGGCTCCCTCGGCAGCCAGTACCACCAGACCCGTGCCGATGGCGAAGACCTTGCCAGTATGAAGCTGCGCTACATTGAATCGGCTCAGTTCAATAGTCGACAGAAACTGCTCGAAGGGCTCGACGCTTTTCGGCGCGAAGCCGATCGCAGCGGAATGAATGATCTCGATCAAAGTTATCAACGTGCTTTCGAAGTCCTGACTTCGTCGCGGCTGCTGGACGCACTTGATGTCGAGAAAGAGGATCCCAAGACCCGGGCACGCTACGCCTTGGGATCGTCCAAGCATCAGGGAGACGGTGCTCCTTTGTGGAATGACCAACTTCTCATCGCGCGACGGCTTGTCGAAGCAGGAGTACGGGTTGTTACCGTGGCCTATGGATTCTGGGACACACACGGCAATAACTTCGGCCATTGCAGAAACAACCTGCCTGTCGTCGATGCCGGTCTGTCCGCGCTGGTGGAAGACATTTATCAGCGAGGACTCGCTGACGATGTGTCACTTGTTGTGTGGGGCGAGTTCGGTCGTACACCCAAAATTAACAAGGATGCCGGTCGCGACCATTGGGCCCCGGTCCAGTCCGTCCTCATGTCCGGAGGGGGGATGCAGGTGGGGCAGGTGATCGGTTCGACGGATAAGACCGCCGCTTATGCCGAATCCCGTCCGGTCCACTACCGGGATGTGCTCGCCACGATTTACCACAACCTGGGAATCGATCCCCACGAGTTCGTGCGGGATATCAACGAACGCCCGATTCCTGTGATGCCTGACGATGCTCGTCCCATCCGTGAGCTGATTGGTTAGCCCATCAGTCACATCGTTCATCCTGCCAGGAAAGGGGATGGACACGACGACAAGATCTTCATGCCGGCCATTTCTGCGGAGCGCTCCTGCGGATAACGTCGAGAGCGATCCAATTCGTTTGAAGAGGATTCCAGATGATCAGCCTTGAGTCACGGTCGACCAGTTCCCGCTCATCCGTCACGCGGAGGGAACTGATGCGCATCGGAGGCATCGGTGCATGCGGCCTGTCCCTGTCTCACCTGATGCCGCAGGGGACTGCTCTTGCGCGAGAAGGGTTGCAAGACCAGATTCGCGCCTCAGCCGGTCGGGCGAAGTCCTGCATTGTCCTCTTTCTCATGGGCGGCCCTCCGCAGCATTCCACCTGGGATCCCAAACCGGATGCTCCCCAGGAAGTGCGGGGGCAGATTGGATCGATTCCCACCATTGTTCCCGGGGTTCACTACGGCGAACTGATGCCGAAGCTGGCGATGCGAGCCGATCGACTGGCGGTGTTGCGCGCGGTTTCGACCAATGACAATGCCCATTCGTCGAGCGGCTACTACATGCTGACCGGACGGCCTCACGCCCCGATGAATGCAGAAAATGTCAACCCGGGGGCTCCTAACGACTGGCCAAATTGGGGAGCTCTCCTCCAGCGGTTATCCCCCCCTGCATGCGGATTGCCCACTTCCGTTCGCCTGCCTCACCACATCTTCAACACGGACGGATCAACCTGGCCAGGCCAGGACGGAGGAATGCTCGGCCGCCCCGCCGATCCCTGGTTGTTCCGCTGTGCCCCGGCGTCACCGGACTACCGGATTGCCGAGTTTCAACTCCCTGAGGACATTTCACTGGGGCGTCTCTCGCTTCGTCGCGATCTCGTCCGCACGATGGAACGTCCCCTGTCTGCTGCGAATGAAGTCAGCATCGCGAAAGCTTTTGGTGAACAGCAGCAGCGTGCCTATGATGTCCTTTCATCGGCGACGTCTCGGGGCGCTTTCGACCTGAGTTCCGAGTCTGTCGAAACCCGGTTACGTTACGGGACGACTCAGTTTGGACAGAGTTGCCTGCTGGCCCGGCGACTGATCGAAGCCGACGTCAAACTGGTCCAGGTCAACTGGTACCGTGGCCCTGACGAACCAACAGACAATCCCTGCTGGGACTCGCATACCAATGAGACGCACCGACTAAAAAATGTGCTGATCCCTCCTACGGATGACGCGGTTTCAGCATTGCTTGATGATCTGGCAGATCGTGGACTGCTCGAGGAAACGCTCGTCGTCTGCATGTCAGAATTCGGACGCAGTCCCCGTATGAATCTTTCCGGAGGTCGCGACCACTGGGGTGCCGTCTTCTCGATCGCACTCGCCGGCGGGGGAATTCAGGGGGGAACCGTCTACGGGGCGTCAGACGAGATTGGAGCCTTCCCGAAGTCAGGACGCGTCGGTCCCGAAGACTTGACCGCAACAATCCTCCACTGCCTGGGAATCGCGCCCGAAACCCTGTTCCATGACCTGCAGGGACGGCCCCATGCCGTGACCAACGGACAAGTGATCCAATCGATCCTCGCGTAACAGTTCATCGTATCATCGGTCCGCTCGTTTGAGTCGACCGCATTGATTGACTCATTGAGATGGTCGGACACGGGCTGACGAGAAAACAAACTCTTGCTTCCCAAAAACTCGAGCGCAACAGATCGGACCATTCGCCGGATGGGAAGAATTGGGAGGCAGGCTGTCTAGCGTCGTAACCGGCTTGACCGTGCGAGAAAATGATTGATGAGGCGTCAACCCCATGCCAAACTGTCTCCCCCACCGCTTCCTTGAAAACTGCCACTGGACGTCTGACCGATCGTATCTCGTGGCAGCCACGCTCATCACCCTGATCGGTTTACTGCTTCATCCCGCTGTCGCCTCCGCCGCGAAACCCAATGTCCTGTTCATTGCCATCGACGACCAGAACGACTGGATCGGCGTTCTCGGTGGGCATCCCCTCGCGAAGACGCCGAACATCGATCGACTCGCCGAACGCGGGACGACGTTCCTTAATGCTCATTGCCAGGCTCCGCTCTGTAATCCCTCCCGCGCAAGTCTCCTGACCGGTCTCAGGCCCACGACGACGGGCATCTACGGACTCGTCCCTTCGTTCCGAGCCGTCGATGCCTGGAAAGATCGAGTGACCCTACCGCAACACTTCCGGCAAAACGGCTACCGAACACTCACGACGGGGAAAATTTTCCACGGAGATATCCGACCGGTGGATGGTCGACCGCCAGAATTTGAAACGATGGGTCCTGGCAGCTCAATCGGGCCGCTGCCTCCGAGGAAGTTAATCGGCCCCACGCCCATGGGGGATCACCCGCTCATGGACTGGGGGGTCTTCCCGCATCGAGACGAAGATAAAGGTGACTACCAGATTACGAGTTGGACCGTCGAGCAGATTCGATCTGCCCCGAAGGATCAGCCATTTTTCCTGGCGACCGGTTTCTTTCTGCCGCACGTCCCCTGCTACGTCACTCAAAAGTGGTTTGACCTCTTTCCCGACGACGATCGGATTCTCCCTCTGATTAAACCCGACGACCGGAAGGATACCCCGCGTTTTTCCTGGTATCTGCACTGGAAGCTGCCGGAACCTCGATGGAGATGGGTTGATGAGAATCATCAGGGGAGAAACCTGGTCCGCTCGTATCTGGCATGCACCAGTTTCGTCGACTCACAGATTGGTCGTCTGATCGATACGATCGATGAAGCGGGGTTGCGCGATAATACCGTAATCGTGCTATGGAGTGACCACGGCTGGCATCTGGGTGAGAAAGGGATCACGGGAAAGAACTCGCTGTGGGAGCGCAGCACGCGCGTTCCGCTGATCTTCGCAGGACCGGGCGTTCGTCCTGCCAGTCGCTGTCATCAGCCAGCCGAATTGCTCGACATGTATCCGACGCTGATTGAACTGTGCGGACTCCCTTCTCGCCATGACCTGGAAGGGATCAGTCTGGTTCCTCAACTGAAGGATCCCGAGACAAAACGGGAGCGACCCGCCATCACATCACACAATCAGGGGAACCACTCCGTTCGCAGTGAGCGGTGGCGGTACATCCGCTACGCCGACGGCAGTGAAGAACTCTACGACATGAAGCATGACCCCGGGGAATGGCATAACCTGGCACATCAGCCCGAAGTCGCTCAGACCATCACAGATCATCGCAAGTGGCTCCCTCAAAAAGATGTTGCCCCCGCGCCTGGGAGTGCCCATCGTATCCTGACTTACGACCGCGCGGCAGACGAGGCCACTTGGGAAGGGACCCCGATCCAACGGAGTTCCCTGATTCCGGAATAGACCCCCGGAACGTCCAAGGCGACTTCACAACGTTGTTATTTTGGACCGACGACGACATCAGGTGGTCCGAGCTTGCTTCAGGAAAAACTACCGATACGGATCTCCGCAAGCCCTTCCCATGATGCAGCACAGGCGGACAAGGATTGAATCGTAGCCGCAGAACGTACACGCTCTTTTGGTTCCGAACGTGACAGCCATTGATTTTTGAGAAATCAAGAGCATTCGACCAAGTTCGACCGGGCTCATTCACCAACACATCACTGATTGTTCGTCCGCACCTCCAAGGTAGGTGCCTTACTCCAATGAAAGGATGCGCCCGCCCCTTCGAGCGGTACTCGCCGCCACTGCGGTCTAGCAAAGTGGTCACTCTTCGGTCAGACGGGGCGCGTTGTTTGAATTGTCAGCGTTCAAACTGAACCAACGGGATCGGGCATACTCTCCCTTCACCCACTGCCCATTGGCAGTGGGTGAAGGGTCGCCGCGAGATTCATGAGCGACGCCACAACATCAACGATCCGCATGAATCAGCAAGATCATCTCCTCACTTGTTCATCGGAGCACTTGTTCGCTCGTGAGAACAGGGAGTTTGCTGAGCCTGAGGTCACTGTTCGGCTGAAGATAGCCCCATGGAATTCTGGCGCGCCTACCATTCCCCCTCACAAGGGGACGACGGAGCAGATCATCGCCCTGCAACGAGGCAAGTCCACCTGCCTGCGGATGGCATGCAGATTGCTTCCATGTCCCTGCACGTTCGCAGTCTCGAAAACTTAACGCCGCACTCAGATGAAGGAGATTTTACATGTGGGACTTTATTTCTTGGATGGTGATTGGCTTGGTCGCAGGACTCCTGGCTCGAGCACTCGTTCCGGGTGAGCAACCGATGGGGCTCTTCTTTACGATGATCCTCGGGATGGTCGGGTCGATTGTCGGTGGGTTCATCTCATCGGCGGTGTTCAATTATCGAGTCGGTGACCCCGAGGTGCATGCAGGGGGGCTCTTCATCGCGACCGGGGGTGCAATGCTGATGCTGATCATTTACCTCAGCATGACGCGCGGCAATCGCGGGATTACTCCTCGCCCTTAAGCGTGAAACAAACGATCCTCCAGCAAGGATCGCAAGATTCATTCTCCACACAACCGGACGTTCGGTCTCCCCAGACCCGTCCGGTTTTTTCTTTTCCCACCCTGAGTTTTTGCGCCTGCTCCCGAGCATTCAACGTCTTTTTTGTTGGGTATTTCTCACAACGCGGGTCTGACGGAACATCGGACAAGATGTCGTAAAGCCAGCCATCGATGTTCGAAACAATCCGTATGCATTCGCCTTCCGGTCTCCTGTTTTTCCGCAAGGTCGGCATGTTCGAAATTCGGATGAAACCGCGACTCACATAGAGTAGTGTGCCGGATTCAATTCAAATTCCAGAAACAGCGGCATAAAGGAAACCATGGCCAACCTTTTCCGAACGCTAAATCGAAGCTGGGGACTGGTTGGAACCGCGTTCGGAATCCTTGCGGTAGGACTGACTGCTGCGGCAGACGCCATGTTCGACCAAACCTCCGTGGCGAAAGAACTGACGTTGGCGTCCCATGTTGCGGCGATTGCGGCGACATTTGCTTTCGTCGGTAGCCAGTTGGTCGGGCACCACTTTAAGGAAAGCGAGAAGCCACTCGTGAAACCTGCGCGGCAGGTTCTCGAGTGGCTGTTTGGACTGCTGCTTTGTCTGCACATGCTTCTGATCGTTTGGCTGCCGCTTGAACGAATGGACGATCGCCGAGCTTTCGGAAGAGACGAAGTCAGAGTCACTTACCTCTGGGGTATCCTCAGTCCTCTGGGATGGTATCTCTGCCACCATCGTCGATAGCACCAATTGGCCCGCACGAGACATCGCTTTCGCGAGGCGGCAGCCGGCAACGTGATCGCCGTCATGACACTTGCTCTGGCGTCGGTCGATTCGGCCTCTTTCCAATTGAACCTGACGGTCCGTCCTGGGCGCACCGGTTGCCCTGACCTTTCGTGTGAATAAGGGTATTGTGGCTCTACAAAAAAAGGGTACCCAAATCAAGTCGCCCTCATGTCCCCCTCGAATTGAATGACATTTGTCTGGAGAACATTGCATGAAGCTGCTTGCTGCCATCCTGTCATTTCTGATGTCCCAGACGGTTTCATTGGCAGGAGATTTCCAGCCTGTCATTTGCGAAGGAACTTACCAACATCATCTCCAGGGAGTATGCACGGATGAGGCTGAATCCATTTTCTGGTCGTTCACCACGAAACTGGTTAAGACGGATCAACAGGGGAAGGTGCTCAAGGTCGTGGATGTTGCCAATCATCGCGGTGACCTCTGTTTCCATCAGTCCAAAGTCTATGTGGCAGTGAATCTGGGAAAATTCAACGATCCCAATGGGAATGCAGACTCGTGGGTCTACGTCTACGACGCAGGAGACTTGTCGCTTCTTGCAAAGCGCCGGACCCCGGAAGTCTTTCATGGAGCGGGAGGGATCGCCTGCCACGACAACAAATTTCTGGTCGTCGGGGGCCTGCCGGATGGGGTGAGTGAAAATCTTGCGTACGAATACGACGCTAACTTCAAATTCGTGAAAAAACACGTTCTCGCCAGTGGTCACACCAACCTCGGAATCCAGACTGCCGCGTTCGCTGATGGCGACTGGTGGTTTGGATGCTACGGCAGGGCCAAGTCAGCGAGCGCCCCCGCAATGGCTCCGGCGGTTCTGAAAGCCGACACGGCATTAACCAAAGTCGAGCGATTCGAGTTCGATTGCTCCCTGGGAATTGTTCCGCTCGCCGATGGCCGCTTCCTCGTCGCGCGAGGTGGAGTCACCCAAGACAAGACTCATTCCGGACGGCTGACGCTGGCGGTGGTGGATCCGAAAGACGGATTAAAGCTTTCAGACAAGTGAGTTCTCACCACTCATCCGTAAAAAGTCCGACAGAATCTGGGAACTGCCTCAGCGCACGTCGACCAGCATCGAGTCACTTCGCAATTGCTCGACCATTTGATTGACCCACAACAGCTTTTGACGTTGCAGCGAAGGGAGCGGGTGCAGGTATCGGTGAGTCGTCCCTTCCTGCACCAACCCTCGGACGATTCTCGATTTGTCGAACGTCGACTGACAGCGTTCAATCAGCGGGTCGAGTTCGGCCCCCAGTCCCCAGGCGCAGACGATGGGAATTGTGCGCTCCCGGGTCAGTTTTGACGTCAGCTCTCGTTTCCTGCGGCTGGAAAACAACGAATGGGCATCAAAAGAGTGCAGAGCTTCCAGTTGCCGGAATTGCTTGAAGAATTCGACACTCTTGGAACACCGAAGATCAGAGAGGTTCAGCACCCGGACGTGTCGCCAGTCGCAATAGTGCATCAGCCGCATCACCTGATACTGAGTCGTGTCAGGCTTGGTAGGAACCAGAGAAATGGCGAGGTCTTCGATGGCTTCGGCGTGAATACGATTGTCCACTTCGACCAGTGGACGGGACGAACCGGGGTTCATCATGACAAAAACAGCGTCAGGCTTTCGGTTCGAAATCAACGACAACTGTTTCGGTACCAGCTCCGTGGCGATAATTTCGAGCACGCTGCGGCATTCGACGAAGAACGTTGGGGTGACTTCCACCGAGTAGAAATGACCGAAGATACCGAACTTGTCTTTCAAGTCTGCTGCGGGAATGAACGGAACCATCAGTCGTCAGCACCTGCCTGCTGAAATGCGTCCAGAAAAGCTTCCGGTGACTGTGCCCCGGAAACCATCACACGTTTGCTGATGATGAAACAAGGAACTCCGTTCACATGGAGTCGCCTTGCCTGCTCACCCGCCTGCAAGATCACATCGAGTCCCTGCTGGCCCTTCAGAACGCCTTCTGCCTTGATGCGGTCCAATCCCGCCTCGGCCACCACATCCAAAATCACAGCCTGCACACTGATGTTTCGTCCTTGAGTGAAATATGCACGAAACAGACCCTCGACTACCGCATCCTGGATCCCTTCCTGCTCGGCCAGCCAGATTAACCGGTGAGCGTCCTGCGTGTTCGGAGTCGTCTCGATGGAATCGAAGTCAAAGGCAATTCCTTCCTCTTTCCCTGCCGCAATCACCTGCGCATCCAGTTCCTGAGATCGCTGCAGGCTGCCGAACTTCTTCTGGCGGTATTCCTGACGACGAATTCCTTCGCGCGGCATCTGCGGGTTGAGCTGATACGGATGCCATCGCACTTGCACAGGCTTCCCATATTCCGCAATCGCCTTTTCCAGGCGTCGCTTGCCGATAAAGCACCAGGGGCAGATCACATCAGAAATCACGTCTACTGTGAGAGTCATACTGGCTCCAGGATCGATTGTTTTCCGGTTCAATTCCCAGCCCGACTCAAAGGATGACGGAGCCATTCGCCGCAGCGTTCTGTCTCCACAGAACGGATCATCCCACACAACGCGTATTCTGAGGATCGCGCCGAACCACGCCTCGCTCTCATCGCAAGGAAATGCCATGCGAACATGTCCCTGGTACGAGTTCTCCCACGAACAGCGGATCGCAAGCACTCAGCAACAGACCTGAAGCGCAAGTCAAATGGGGCTGCTGGGATTCGAACCCAGAACCAAAGGATTATGAGTCCTCTGCTCTAACCGTTGAGCTACAGCCCCAAGCTGTTTTGTGAAAAGTACTTTCGTCTGCCGGGCCGTCGATTCAACGTGGTGTCACAAGCGGGTGCGATCCCCTGATCGCGATCAGTTGTTTCGTTCTGGCACGGTGCGAGCGAAGTATCACGAGGAACGCCTTAGCCTGCAAGCGCGATCGACTGAGAAATCCCACGAGAAGCACTCGGCATACACCGCTGATTCTGCGGTTGTGCCCTGCTTGGGACTGGTTTCCGGGGGAGAAATATCGGGGATTTTTGAAGTGTTCCGCTCTGTTTCATGTGAGGTTAAGATTAATAGGCGATGATGCACAGCTTGGTTAAGCTGGTTGCTTGCTGGTGACTCGGGCAATCGATGCTTGAAGCGTTCCAGGAACTCGCGCGTGATTTTTACGCTGGCATACAGGGAGACATCTCATGCTTAAACCCGAACCTTCGTCTGCTGAATCCTCATCTGCGGGTGAAGAATTGATCGTTGGTCGACGGACCTTTCTCCAATCGGTTGGCGGTGCCGTCGTCACGGGGGCCGCGGCTGCTGCCGGACTGTCTCCCAAATTCAGTTGGGCCGCACCGACTCCTAAAAGCGCTGCAGAGACCTGCGTGGCGCAGCTCTATCAATCCTTGTCGAAAGCTCAAAAGGAAGTTCTGGTCTTTCCCTTCGAGCACGAACTGCGCAAGCGCATCAGTGCGAACTGGCACATCACCAAGCCGATTATCCGTGACGATTTCTATACCGACGCTCAGCGGAAGCTCGTCACGGAAATTGTCCGCAACGTGACCAGTCCCGATGGATTCGAGCGTCTGGAAAAACAGACGGAATATGACGATGGCGGGTTTGGTGGATACAGCATCGCCCTATTCGGAAATCCTGAATCGGGACCATTCCAGTTTGAACTGACTGGTCGTCACCTGACTCTGCGAGCAGACGGCGACAGCGTCGATAAGGTCGCGTTTGGCGGCCCGATTATTTACGGCCACGGCGAAGAAGATCCTGATCAGAACCTGTTCCTCTATCAGACCAAGCAGGTCAACGAAGTCTTCAAAGCGCTTGACCCGAAGCAGGCCGAAGCAGCCATCATCACGAAGGCTCCCAGCGAAGCGGCTGTCGCTCTTCAAGGACCGGGCAAGACCTACCCCGGGATCGCCTATACAGCTCTTACCAGGGACCAGCAAGAGCTAGTCGAGAAGACGCTGAAAGTCCTGCTGGCTCCTTACCGTCAGGAAGACGTTGATGAAGTCTTCGCCATCCTGAAAGCGACGGGGGGAATGGAACAACTCCACTTCGCCTTCTACCAGGAAGGTGATCTGTTGAACGATCGAGTCTGGGACATCTGGCGCGTCGAAGGGCCGTCACTGGTCTGGCACTTCCGCGGAGCCCCCCACGTCCATGCCTACATCAACATTGGCATCGTCGGGTAAGGACTTCGACCGCGAGGCGCTGATGCCAATATCAGCGCCGCGCGGTCATCTATCTTTACTGTCCTCACCGCCGAGTCATGTCACGACTCGCGGCGTGTTGCTCCGGCCGGCTTGATACGGTCGTACCGCTCGACAATTTGACTGCAATCGACCACCATTTCGATGGTCAGGATTCAGAATTGCGGGCGTCGAAGCACAAGAGCAACGACGCGGACACGGAGTTGCCTGAACGGTAATCTGCGAACTCCGCTTACCGGCTGCGCCGGGATCCTGGCGAGTGGATCGTCTCTTTCTTTCGTCGAATTAGGACAAAGCGTGGGTCTGGCACAACGGGTTCAATACTTCAGTGAGTCTGTCATTCGTGAGATGACGCGACTGGCAGCAAAATACGATGCAATTAACCTCGGTCAGGGAATGCCCGACTTCGACGCTCCAGCGGAAGTCAAAGAGGCAGCCTGCCGCGCGATCCACGACGGCTACAACCAATACGCCATCACTTGGGGTGCGCCGCCATTGCGACGTGCCATCGCGGAAAAGGCCCGGCGATTCAATGGAATCGATTGCGATCCGGATACCAACATCACCGTTTGCTGCGGTGCCACCGAATGTATGATGGCAACGATGATGGCACTGGTCGATCCCGGCGACGAAGTCATCATCTTTCAGCCGTTCTATGAAAACTACGGTCCGGATGCGCTGCTGACCGGGGCCAAACCGGTCTGGGTCCACCTCAATCCACCCGACTGGAGCTTCGATGCGGACGAGTTGCGCAAAGCGTTTGGACCAAAGACACGGGCCATCATCGTGAACACGCCCAACAATCCAACCGGACACGTTTTCTCACGTGCTGAGCTCGATCTGATTGCGTCTTTGTGCATTGAGCAT
>NZ_DASWWZ010000223.1:0-3145 GCF_036405755.1 Schlesneria sp. | reverse complement strand
CAAGTCCATAGCGATGAAATTCCACAGCGAGGCGGAGCTTTCGTGCGGACAACTACGGCGTTTTGGTGTGTGGAGTCTCAACAATGTTTGATTGCGAAGTGCTCGCGTGTGAAGCTGGCGCTCTGAAAATTCAAAGCGATTCTCTCTTTTCAGATCTGAGCAGCACGCGAGCCAAGGCGATTCTTGGATGTATCCTGGGAGCCGATCCGGATGCCGAGATCTCAATTACGGGGGGAGGGGCGACCGGGCGGAAAGCTGTCGCCGAGATTCGGCACAATCATGCGTCACCGACGGGATTCCTCAAATCCATCGTCGCCAGGATTCGCAGCCTGGTGGAACCGCCCGCAACTGCGAGCACGCCGACGGACATCCATGCTCGCAATCAAAAGCCGGTCTATGATGGGGTACTGACTGGAAGACCTGTTGTTGCCGGTGACGGCGCTTCGGTGAAATCTCATCGTGGTTCGCGAAACGGTCAGGTGGCAGGCCAGAACGGCACTACTGCACATTCCTCTGCGGAACGCGCTCCATCTGTTTCGCTCGCAGATATCTTGCTGATGCCGGATCGCAAGGGAGTGACGCGAGTTGGGCGCAACGGCAATCATGCAACTGCCTGGGAGATCATTCACGAAATACCCGGTCGACTTCGATTGAAGCACCCTGCTCTGTATCGCCGTAAGGACGTGTGTCAGAGCATCGAACGTGAATTGATGAGCATGCTGGGGGTCGATAGTTATAAAACGCGCTCTTCGACAGGAACCTTACTCGTCACTTACAACCAACGTGATCTGCGCAAGGATCAGGTGATTACGATTCTGGATCGGGCCATCGCCCGGGCAGAACTCTCTCCGCACCTGGACCCGCCAGACCTGGATTTTCCGCTGGCCATCGCCTCTGTTCCGTTGGCCGCAGTCGCGCAATTTGCGTTTCCTCCGCTCTTGCCTGTCGCGGGTCTGTTGTTCGGCTACACGTCGATCACCACGTTTAAGGAAGCCTACCATGTGCTCGTCCACGAACGACGACTCGGTGTCGATGTTCTGGATGCCATCGTCGTGACCGGTTGTGTAATCACTGGACAGATCTTCGCTGGCTCGGTTCTGTGCTTGTGCCTCAGCTTCGGTCGCATGCTGGTGAAGAAGACCCAGGATGATTCAAAGCGACTGCTGGTGCAGGCGTTCGGAAAGCAGGCTCAATTCGTCCGTCTGCTTCGAGATGGAGAAGAAGTTGAGACGCCGCTGGATGAGCTGAAAAAAGGTGATGTCATCGTCGTCCATACGGGAGATGCGGTTCCGGTTGACGGCGTTGTCAAAGACGGAATGGCGATGATCGATCAGCACGCCCTGACCGGTGAATCGACGCCGTCCGAGAAGTCTCCAGGGGACAAAGTATTCGCCTCGACACTGATGGTCGCAGGGAAAGTCTATGTCGAAGTCGAAAACGCGGGGAGCGAGACTACATCCTCCAAAATCGCACAAATCCTGAACGATTCCGCAGGATACAAGCTAACGAGTCAGCACAAAGGTGAGCGAATGGCGGATAAGGCCGTCATTCCGACGCTGGCCATCGCAACCGCAGGCATGGCGACTCTGGGACCGCAAGGCGCAGTGGCCATTCTGAACAGTGATTTCGGCACCGGGATCCGGATGGCGGCTCCCCTGGGAATGCTGACATCACTAGCGCTTTGTGCCCACAAGGGAATCCTTGTCAAGGACGGTCGGGCACTTGAGTTGATGAACGATATCGACACTGTGTTGTTTGATAAGACTGGTACCCTGACAAGAGAACGCCCGGAAGTCGGGCATATCATTCCCTTCAACGGGCATGAACGAAACCGCCTGTTGCAGCTGGTTGCGTCTGCAGAGCAGCGGTTCTCGCACCCGATTGCCAAATCGATCGTGCTGGAATTTGAAAAGACCGGCATGCCGATGCTCCCGATCGACGATTCGAAGTATCAGGTGGGTTATGGCCTGGAGGCCGTTATCGATGGTCACACGGTCAAAGTCGGAAGCATTCGCTATATCAAGCTCGAGCAAATCGAGATTCCTGTGGAAGTGCAGGAAGTCGTCGAGGTGGCTCACCGCGAAGGACACACCCTGGTGATGGTGGCTCTGGACGGCGTCTTTGCAGGGGTCATCGAACTGCGAGCCTCGCAGCGGCCTGAAGTGATCAGCATCATCAAGGGGCTGAGAGACCGCGGAATCAAGCACATCGCCATCATTTCAGGTGACCACGAAGGGCCGACGAAAAAGTTGGCCGAAAGCCTTGGAATGGACGAGTACTTTGCCGGCGTGCTGCCCGGTGACAAAGCGGACTATGTCGAGCGGCTCCAGAAACAGGGACGCAAGGTCTGCTTCGTAGGTGACGGGATCAACGACTCAATCGCACTCAAGAAGGCCAACGTCTCGATCTCGCTTCGCGGTGCCTCGTCGATCGCAACCGATACCGCCCAGATCGTGTTTATGGAAGAGAGTCTGCATCGGCTCTGTGAGCTTCGAGATATCGCGCGGGACCTGGATAAGAACGTGCGAAACAGTTGGTACCTGATCTTGGCGCCGAACCTACTGTGTATTGCGGGGGCCTTTACGATGGGCTTCGGCATCATGGCATCGGTGATCACAAACAATGTGGCTGCCATGGCCGCACTGGCCAATGGAATGATGCCGCTGAAACGGATCGCAGACGAACAGGCGATGAAGCAGGCACAGAAGGAGATGACCCTGCTCGTCACCGAGTCGCTGGATGCCGCTCATAAATCACAGGTTCACCTGCAACCCGCCTGACACTCACTGTAGAGAGCAGACTATGACTGACAAGAAATCGGGAAAGGGAAAAGATCACCCGTCGAACCACAAGCAGCACGGCCACAGGCCACAACGTGCTGCGAATGGTGGGCTGGCGGAATCAACTCCTGAGTCACATGCCGTCCAGTCAGTTGCATCGGCGCACGCAGAGTCGGGGGCAGAGTCACATGCCAGCCACGCTGCAGCAGAACAGTCAGAGCGTACGGCTGCAGCCATGGCCGACCGGGTCTCGCCAGGGGAACTCAGTCAGCCAGAGGCATCGGAGGCCAGTCAGATTCCGGTGGCGGCTCCCGACGTTGAATCTCTGGAGAATTCGCAAGCAACGGCCGGAGTAGCCAGCCATC
>NZ_DASWWZ010000222.1:0-3807 GCF_036405755.1 Schlesneria sp. | reverse complement strand
CCGGAATCTCAACCGTCGGAAAGAACCCGGGGATCGCAGCAGAAGCGAGTAACAGCTTGCAGATCAGGGCCCGACGATCAGGTCTGTCCGATGCGGCAATCGCCCCCAAGTCCCATACGACGGGTCGACGTCCCTCAACATCTGTCGTCCCGATGTATATTCGACGTCCGCAGTTATGCGAGTCCGCAATCTTCTGAACAACTTCCGGAGTGACGTTGGCTTCAATCTGCCGCAAGAGCGGCTTGCTGTCATTGAGCGAGTCCGTAAACAGAGCCCAGGGAAGGTGTTTGCGTCGGTAAATGTCCCTGGACCTGACCATGGTATAGTTGCGACGAAGCTCCTGATCGTATTCGGGACCAAGAAAGGCGAAAATGGCAATCAGTGCTCCCGTACTGACACCGGTCACGACATCGAACTGAGGACGTGTTCCCGATTCGGTCCAGCCGCAGAGTATCCCCGCTGTGTATGCTCCATAAGAACCTCCACCTGACAGTACCAGGGCGGTCTTTTTGGGAGGAAGCACTTTGGGCTTTTGAGATTCGCGAACTCGTTCCCCTTGCGCGAAAAGTTGTCGGAACACGAGCGGTGGCGTGCCGTCGAGCCCATCGGCCGTCGTGTCCACGAGGTCGGCGGGCTTGATCCCCGCAGCCGTCGGTGACGACAATCGATGCGGAGTCGCACAACCGACTGAAAGACATAAACAGAGCGCAATCACGATCCAGGTCCAGGCGCCTCGCGCCCAGTTTGAGTCGAAATCGGCGCCTGTATCCAATGGTCTCATAGACGGCTCTGTACTGAATCTTGAAAATCTCGACAACCCCGCCTTTCAGTTTGTACTGTGGTGGTCGAGATCCCGCCGCAGAGACGTCGGCAGGGAAAACCTGGCATCACTGAGGATGGTGAGCTGAAAAAAAACCGAACCCGTTCTCACTGCGAGAACCTGAACGACTGGGCAACCTGTAACGAGGCGTAGACCTGCAGATTCTGAGACGAGCAGGCATTAGGGGACATTCCGACCGGGATACTCACCCCTCTTGCCAGAATTGCCGATCTGCTATGATACATTGCCTGATCAGGCCGCCTGAGAATTCTCAACAATCTTACCAGCACTGGCAATTCGGATGCCTCTGAAGACTGAACCCCTGGAAGAACCGTCCATCAACCTGACGTCGATGCTCGATGTCGTCATGTTGCTGATCATCTTCTTTATGGTGGGAACTCAGTTCGCCGAGGATGAGCGACAGACAGGCATTCAACTTCCCAGCGTCTCAGAAAATTTTGCCCTGTCGGGTCAACCTGATGAGATCATCGTCAACGTCGACGCGGCCGGGAAAGTCATGGTTAAAGAAGAAGAGCTCGATGTCGACGCGCTGAAAATCCTCCTGGAGGCAGCGCGCTTTGCTTACCCCAATCAATCGGTCGTGATCCGTGGTGACGGTCGCTGCCCCTATCAACTCGTGATGGATGTCTTCTCGACGTGTAAAGAAGCCGGAATTAGAAACGTATCGGTGGCACATACCCCCAAACCGAAAGGGATCTGATGCCGACACGATTACTCGAGATCCTGATAGCGAGCACGGGAGGGATGAACGCTAGCGGGGTCCTGCTGCGCGTGGTTCTCGCCGCTCTGTCCATTTTCGCCACCGTCCATTTATTCTCCCTTTGGGGAACCCGTTACGGTGATCAGAACACGCTGGGCAAGTCGCTGTTCCTGTCCCTGGTTCTGCACGCCTGCTTCTGCATGGGCTGGGTCACTGTCGCGGATTCGTATCCCAAGCCCCCCACCAAACGGCAGGGTGACACTGTCCAGACGCCGATCACCTTCATTGATACTGACGACGCTGCCCGGGACGAAGGGACGAACCCGCTTCCCATTTTTAACCAGGGTGTCTCCACCCAGGATCCGCTCATTGCTCGTGATCCTCGCACGATGTCACGCGTTGAACGAGACGAGCTGGCAGCAGAAATTGAGTCTCCTGAACTCGACAAGGCCCCTGAGACGGTCGTCGCGCCCGAGATCCCGGACTTCACTGCCATCACTGAAGAATCGGCACCCGGTCTTGAGCAGTCGTCCGCCAGTCCACCGGCAGCCGCCGCCGCGTCGAGCGAACTCATGCTCGACGAACCTACATCCGAAGCACGACCTGAAGCAACCAGTTCTGCCAACACGCGAACGTCGATCAGCCGTTCTCCCGCAGCCAGCGAAGGACTCACGCGTCCGGCGTTCCAGCGGACCGCACCATCACGGGGGGGCTCGCTGCCAGAAGATGTTTCTTCGATGACACTCCCTTCTGACATCAATCCTGACAGCATGCCTGCCCCGCCTGTCATGGCCGACAGCGATACCATTCAGCGATCCAACCTGCCCAGCCCGGCTGAACTGCAAGACCTCGAGATGAGTAGTGCAGAGGACCCATTCACCGCACCGGCTCCCGCAGCGACACGTCGAACCGAGCGGAATAGTCGCCCGGCGACTCGCCCCGAAGCGGATCCCGATGAACCGATTTCGCGACCGACGGTTGCCAGCAATGCAGCCAGAACAGGTCGCCTGCCGGATGATCGCCTGCTCAACGGCCGTGGTCTGTCGTCCCCGCTGGACGATTCGCCGCAACCGGCGTTCGTACGGCCGTCCGCACCTGCTTCGATGCGCGCCCCCGCCCGTGCCGCCGAAACCTACCAGGCACGCACCTCTGTGCAGCGTAAAGCCAACGTCATCAAGCACGGGGGAACCGAGGAGTCTGAGAAGGCTGTCGAGAACAGCTTGAAGTGGTTCGCCTCGATCCAGGAAGCTGACGGTCGGTGGTCCTCGGCTCGGCATGGGGGAGGCTCCGTCAAGTTCGATCCCCAGGGTCAGGATCGACAGGACGGAGGAAAGTTCGCCGACTCCGGTGTGACGGGTCTCGTCGTGCTTTCGTTTCTCGGAGCGGGCTACACACACGAAAAAGGTCCCTATACCGAGCAGATGAAGCGAGCGATCGATTGGCTCATCTCCCAGCAGTTGCCCAACGGCTACCTGGGGGGCAATGCGACTCGATACGACCAGAACTACTGTCATGCGATCGCGACATTCGCACTGGCAGAAGCGTACGCAGTGCAGAATGACGCTGCCGATTTTCCCGCCCTGCGTGATGCAGTGAAGCGAGGGATCAAAATGATCTCCGTCCTGCAGAACGAGGACGGAGGCTGGCGCTATGGCAAAGGGGGCGAGAGTTCCGAAAGTGACATGAGCATGTTCGGCTGGCAACTGATGGCACTCAAGAGCGCTGTAAACGCCGGAATTCCGGTTCCCGAAGAGACACGTCGGGGAATGGTCAAGTTCCTGGAAGCGCGAGGCCGCGGAAAATTTGGTGGCCTCGCGGGTTACCGTACTGCTGACCGCCCCACCCCCGCCATGACCGCAGAAGCCTTATATTGCCGCCAGATGTTTGCCATCCGCCCTAATGACGAAGCCAGCCAGGAAGCCGTCCAGTATCTGAAAGAAAACCTTCCCCGCGTGACAGCCTACGACGAATACTACTGGTACTACGGGACGTTAGCTCTGCACAATCAGGACGACGAAGCCTGGCAGCAATGGAACGCTTCGCTGCGCGACATGCTGGTGTCGCTGCAGCGACACGATGGTCCACTGTCGGGAAGCTGGGATCCCCGCGGCAAGTGGGCCGGCATCGGCGGCCGACTTTATTCGACGGCTCTCAGCACCATGTGCCTGGAGGTCTACTACCGTTATTCGCTCGGTTCAAAGACCGAAGAAGATCCCAAGTAAGCTCTCTCCGCGGCACCTCACGCTGAAACGTGGCGGTGCGATTG
>NZ_DASWWZ010000221.1:0-7874 GCF_036405755.1 Schlesneria sp. | reverse complement strand
GTGGCTCTGTTGAGCCAGTTTTCGGGACAGTACGATATGACCGTCCAACGTACCACGGACTGTATCGGAAATCGGTTCGTTGTGGTCATCCCCCTCAACAAGGACGGTGTAGAAACCGGTGATGCTGCCAGTTTCCGTTCGGCCTGTTCGTTCGAGTAGTTTTGCCAGATGAGAAAAGACACTGGGCGGATATCCCCGGTTCGCCGGAGGCTCTCCGGCAGCCAGTCCAATCTCGCGATGGGCCAGCGCAAACCGCGTCACGCTATCCATCATCAGCAGGACGTCGCGCCCCGAATCGCGGAAGTATTCGGCGATTGCTGTTCCCAGGTAAGCTGCACGAAGCCTGAGGACCACAGGATCGTCTCCCGTAGCAACAACGACGACACTGCGTGCCGCCCCTTCGGGGCCCAGGTCACGCTCGATGAATTCGCGCACTTCGCGTCCTCGTTCGCCGATGAGAACGACGACATTCACATCCGCAGAAGTCGAACGGGCGATCTGCCCAAGCAAAGTGCTCTTTCCCACACCGCTACCGGCAAAAATCCCCAGCCGTTGACCTTTCGCGCACGTTATCAGCCCATCAATCGATCGAACTCCCGTCGCCAACGGTTCATCAATTCGTGGACGCCTCATCGGCGAGATGGGAGTTGCCTGAAGTCGAACGTGGCACGGCAGAATCGCGGGGGGAAGCCCGTCGATTAAGTCGCCTCGGCCATTCACGATTCTTCCCAGCAGAGCATCTCCCACGCGGGCAATTTGAACCGACTGTCCCAGCACGGCTCGCGTTCCACGACGTATCCCCTGAGGATCCCCGTAGGGCAGCAGCAGTGTCTCCTCGCCAGAAAAGCCGATCACTTCCGCTTCCAGCGTGCTGCCGGCTTCAGTCTCGAGCTTTGCAATTGCCCCCAGGGGGGCGGGGAACCCGGAAACGGAGAGCGTCAGACCGACGATCCTCGTGACACGACCGGTGAGGCTGATCGGCAGGATCGATCTCAGGTGGTCCTCGAGAGCCAGCATACGTGGTCCTGTTTACTGAGACAGTCAGTGCTCGACGAGTTCTTCGGCGATGCGATGCAGCATGGTTTCCACGCGAGCATCGATTTCGCCATGGCGTGTTTCGATCCGGCAACTGCCTCGCGTCGAAGTGGAGTCGGGGACGAGGACCGTGTCTGCACAAGCCGTCAGCGAACGGACAATTTCCGAAGCTCGATCTCCCCACGCGGACAGGTCATCGGGGTGCAGATAGATGGTCAGTTGTGGTTGTCCCGCAGCCAGCCGCAGGGCATTCGTGATCATCTCCGTTGCACATTCCGGACGAGCTGCGATCTGACGGTGCATCAGCTTTTCTGCAATTGCAACACCCAGTCGGACAGCTGTCTGTTCCCATCTGACCAGCCAACGGTCTCGCTCGGCCTGCAGAGACTCAGCCGCGGAGAGCAGGGCGGGGAGTGCTGTTTTCAGTTGTTCTGAAATCCGCTGCTCCGAAATTTCGTCCGCTTTTCGAGTGATTTCAGCCTCTGCTTCTCGAAATCCTTCAGCAAGACCTTCCTCGCGGGCGGATGCCAGAATCGCTTCGCGCAACTGATTTGCTTCCTGTTGCGCGGTGGTGACAATCCGTTCGGCTTCCGTTCGCGCAGCAACGATTATCTCCTCAGCCTGCACTCTCAGGTCGACGAAATTAAATGTTTCGGCCTGAGACAGGCTGGACGTCGCAGTTGATTTGATGATGCGAACAGACATGACATCACTGAATTGCGGATTATTGTCGGATCTAACAGTGGGTACCCAGACGCTCCGTGAGGGGTGATCGCTACTGTTTCAGGGGTTTACGGGTTCTGATGGAGGATTTCTCTGTAGCGGCTACTTTGCTCGGAAGAACGATGTCTCCTTCTGCGGCGAGTGCGTGGATTGATCTCAAAATTTCCTGTTGAGCCGCCGTAATTTCACTGAGCCGTAACGGGCCCAGTGACTGAATGTCGCGGGCCAACCCTTTTCCCTGTGGAGCAGGCAGAGCCCGCACGACTCGTTGTCGCAGTTTGTCTGAGCAACCTTTCAACGCGAGTGCCCAGGAACAACTTTTCGTCTCGTGCAGAATGATCCCGAGCGAGTCATCTTCGATGTCGATAATGTCAGTGAAAGCAAACATCGATTCACGAAGCGATCCTGCCAGGCCAGTGTCTTTCTGATCAAGCGACTGAAGCAGATCCCGCGAGACCGCCGGTGGCGATTCACGCAGAATCGCCGCCGCGGCGGAAATTCCTCCCAATCGTAGCGGCGCCTGGCCGATTCTCACTTTCAGAATAAAAGCAATTTCATCCAGCAGTTCGGCGTCCGTGGGGCCGAGCCGCGCCATACGCCCCAGCACGTCGACTCGTAAGCTCGGCTCCAGTCCAGCCAGTACCTGAGAGGCAAGCAACGAGGGAAGCTTTGTCGCAATCACCGCAATCGCTTGGGGATGTTCGGTCTCAATCAGTTTGCGGATGTCGTCAGGATGACGCGAATGCAGGAAAGCGAACGGACCGGCGTGAACTCGTTCCTCCAGTCGCTCCTGGATCGGTTCAATTTCATTCTGGTCGATCGAGCGTTCCAGCAGTTCACGAGCCGTTTCCGAGCCGGCCGGTTGCATGAGAGGACGCGACTCAAAAGCGGTTTTGAATTCACTCAAGACCGCTTCCTGTTGTTCTCGCGTCACAGTCCCCGCATTGGCGATGGCCAGGGCAATCCGCTCGACCTGATCGCGAGGTAACCGGCCAAGCAGATCTGCCGCCATCGCCTGATCCAGGCTGAGCAGCAGGATGGCTGTCTTCTGCGTTCCATCCAGAGATTCGTGATTCATTGGGGCATCTCGCTCAACCACTTGCCGATCAATTCTGCCGATGCAGCAGGATCACTGGCGACCAGCGATCGAATCTCGTCCCGAAGATGAGCCATCCGGTCGAGGGAGGTGATGCGCGTTTCATGCGATTCGAGGACGGGCGCGACGGGCGCCGGAGCAAAATCCTCGACTTGTCGTAGATCAGCGGGCTCCCCGGCTGGTTTGACCGACGTCATCACATACTGGCAAGCCCAGATCCCCGCCAGGCCAGCGAGCGTCAGTACCAGCGACCCCGCATTCTCCTGACAGAACTTGGCAAGTGGTGATTCCGCGACGACGGATTCGGGAGTCGAGTTTCTTTCCGGCAACTCGTCGCTGAGTGTCACCGAAACTCCGGACAGGTTCGAATCCAGGGGCAGCAGTGAGGCCACCGTATTTTCCACTTTTGCGAGGACTTCTTCTTCGATTTCCGCGGGGCTGAGCGTTCGGTCACCGCTCATTTCCCGCTGTTTCGCAATTTTCTGCAGATGTTCACGCGGGATTGATACGCTGATCTGGACAGCGGAAGGAATGGCCTCGTGCATATCCTCTTCGCTGGGCTCGCGCGTGGAATCACTGACCAGTTCGGTAGAACCTCGGAAAGCGGTCGCATGCGTATCGCGGGTCTGGATAGCGGCAGGCCGATTTGCGAGTTGGACGATCTCTGGGCGTGACCGCAGATTTCGGCTTCTCGCCATCGCCGACTTGACTTGGTCCGCCTCGACCTGAACGAGGATCTCGACATGGGGAATGTAGGCCAGGGCCTTCTGAAGCCGTTGCTCGTAGTAAGCAGTGGCTTCCCGGATTTTCTGGGTGAGGAGACTCTCGCCTGATTCGTGAATTGTCTCACCGGAATAGGCCTGTCCCCGCCTCACGTCGAAGATGGTCACGTCCTGCGGGTCGAGGTCTGGCACCATACTCGCCACAACCTGCCGTAGGGAATTGACGAGACTCGGAGAAACGTCCCGCCCCTCACGAGGCTTGAGCATGACGTTGGCCGTCGCACGCGATTTTCTGTTCCAGGTTTGTTTCCGCTCGGGAGAGGCGATCGCCACCCGGGCATCTTCAATGTCGGGAACGGCCTTAATCATTCGTCGCAATTCCTGAAGCATCAAAGCTTCTTTCATCTGCGATCGCTGGCGATCGGTCGTAAAAGGGCTTTGCGATTCGAGTTGCTTGAGCATCTGTGCCCCCAGGTCAGCGGGCAGAGCATCCGTTTCGAGTAGAACCCCGTTGTAACGATCGAGTTCGCTGACGGGGGCGAGCAATTGGTGACCATCGCGGCGAAATTGCCGCAGTCCTGCCGCTTTCAAGGCCTTTTCAGCAGAGGTGAGTTCCTCTGTCGTGAAGGTCTTACCGAAGGAGACAGGCTGAAATGCCTGCTTCTGATTAACCAATATCAGCCCGCCGAATCCCGCGCAGACGACAAAAATCAATCCGATCGAAAACACCCTCTGAATCAAAGGCATCTGACGGAACTGATCAAAAAGCTGTCCGGTGAATCGCGGCAATACGTCCATGTAAAGCGAGCCGTCGAAAAGTAGACGAATCAAGCCAACGCACGGCGCGTCTTATACTTGCGACCGGCAATTCGACGCAATCCAAATCGTGTGCACTTCGCTTGTCCTGAAGAAAGTCACTGCATCCGTCATATCCCTTCTCACCGTAACTCCGTTCAGACATTGCTCATCAGCCTTAAAGCGTAAACCATCGGAGCGTCCGGTTACGGTACTGGCAACTGTATTGACTCGGTCTATAGTTTCAGGACAATGCAATGTGGACAAAGTTGTCTCTCCGCAGCCCGTTGGCAATTTTGGAGCCTGTCGGACGATTGGTTGGCTGGTATGGAACGACGAAGTCTGAGTCTTAACTTCTGAAAGCGGTGTCAATGCGTGCACATTTAATCCCGCTTAAGGGAGGTGGAGCTCCAATTCAGATTACACGGGATATCACACTCGTCGGTCGACAGGATGACCTGTGTGACATCTGCCTGGAAACGACCAGTGTCTCCAAGATGCATTGTCTGATCGTCCGAACCGACGGCCTGCTTTTCATTCGCGATCTGGGCAGCACGAACGGCACGAAAGTGAACGGACAGCGAGTCCTGCGAGGGGCATTGTTGCCCGGTGACGAACTCGCCTTCGCAGGCGAAAAATTCCGCGTGGAGATGGGCCCTGGTGAGCCGGACATCGAACCCGATCCAGAATCCCAAGATGCCCACACGGAAGAGATCACGATTCCTCCACAGCAATTGGTCGAATACTTTGCACCGTATGTCCCCGAAAAGGGAGACGACGGCAGCAGTGACAGTGACGTCCGGTTTCTCGACGATGAGGAATAGCGCCGCCGAATCTTGAGCCAGAAGCACCAGAGACCGTTCCCGAAGGAACATCTGACGGATGCCGCTCGGTGTAGCTCGATCCGGGGCGATACGAAGACGCATTTTCGCTTCCTTCGATCCCTCACGATAACCTGGCCACGGCGAGCATCGAGCGTTTTTGTTCCCGGGCTAAGTGTTTAACACACAAGACTTAAAGACAGCATAGCGTTCGCTGCTGAATTGCATTTCTCAGATGCCCCCAATACACTTCGGGCACTCTGCGGACGATGTTCAACGCGCCCTAGTTCGTCGTGCTGCCCAGACGAATGTGCCTGTCACAGTCAGACGATCAACTTGTTCCCCATTCTGCCGTTTCCGCATGAACGTCGATTTGGGTTCTTGAGCTTCGTCGGTGCGTTTTGACATAATCACGATGCCGTACGGACTCGTCACCAATGATTGTGGCTTCTGTAGCCCGATTGCGAAATTGTCGAGGAGGAACTGACTTTTGTCTTCGCAAAATGATAGCGCACCGAAAACCCTCGCCGGGTGGCAGTCCGACTCCTTTGGTAAGAACAACCTCGACTTCTGCAGATTCTGGTTAGCGGTTCTCGTGATTTTCTCGCACTCGTACGCACTGGCGGAAGGTCATGAAGAAAACGAACCCCTGGGACTTTTCACGCACGGGCAGCTTAATTCAGGTCCGTTCGCCGTCTGCTGCTTCTTCATCATCAGCGGATTTCTGATCACACATAGCTGGTTGCGTTCAAAGTCAGCGGTCGATTACCTGAAGAAACGGGCCTTCCGTATTTATCCCGGATTCATTGTCGTCGTTCTTCTGGGTGTGTTCGTCATCGCTCCGTTCGTTTCAGAAAACCTTCATTTCGGAGTCAAAAGACTCCTCACGATCCCAATCTCGCTGCTGGCGTTGAGAAACGTCGACCTGCGTGAGGCATTCGTCAACAACCCTTACCCCGGCACGATGAACGGATCTCTCTGGTCAATTCCCTACGAATTCAAGTGCTACCTGGCTGTTATGGCGATTGGCGCCGCTGGCTTGTTGACCAGGCGTCGCGGATTGGTCCCGTGGCTGTTCCTCGTCACGCTGATTGCAGGGGCCCTCTATCCGTTCTTCCCAGTTCCGGCGCTCGATAAAGGTCCATTTGCTGCGATCGTCGGCAGTGCCGAAGCGTGGAGCCGGGTGTTTCCCTACTTCATCGCCGGATTGGCGTTTTACGTCTACCGCAAGAGTATTCCGTTTTCGACGCCGCTGTTCGTAGCGTCGGTCATCGCCTTCGTCGCTGCATCCTTTGCACCACCGGCCGGCCGGTTCGTCTTTCCGTTCGCCATCACCTATGCCCTGTTCTGGTTCTCGTTCCATCCTGCCATTCATTTCGAGAACTGGTCGCGTTACGGCGACTTCTCATATGGGATCTACTTGTACGCGTTTCCCATTCAACAATTGATTGCTTTGTCGATGCCCGGTGTCTCCGCAATCACAATGTTCTTCATCGCGACTCCGTTGTCGATCCTTGCCGGGGCCATCAGTTGGCACCTCGTCGAAAAGCACTTCCTGAAGATGAAGCACCGACCGGCAAAGCCTGTGGAAGTGAAACAGCCCGCCGTCATCGACAGTGCTGCGGCATTAAAGAGCGAGGCGACCAATCTCGGCAGCGGTGTCGTTGCCAAGTAGTCAACGCGGACTCGTTGGCCGCGTGCTCTACGAACGAGTCCCAATCGGCCAGGGCGGGCGCGGAGTTTGGTCACTGGCCTGACGACTGCTGAAGCGTCGTTACTTGAAGAACGATTCGTTTACACAGCGCCGAGGGCGATTGTGGAGCACCTGAAGACAAAGAAACCGCACACCGTGTGGGGCCGAGGCTCCCACACGGCGATGCGTTCTCTTCAATGGCGTCAGGCGTAGAAGAAGACTTTTTCTGCCGTCTTACGCAGCAGCCACTCCCGATCTTCTTTAGATGTGAAGCTGAGACGGTCCCGCACCAGGCTGATCGAGGCCTTGTAGTTGTTCTCCCCCTCGATCTGGTACGGCGAGTCGCTTGCCCACATTAACCGCTGGGGACCGAAGGCCTCGTACAGTCGCTTGATCATGGGAATCAACTCGTCATGCGGTGGTTTCTTCTTGCCGAGCGCGTAAAAGGCAGAAATCTTAACGTGACAATTCTTGTGACGGGCCAACCGACTGAGGTTAGCCACGTCCGCGTCGCGGACCTGTCCATCAACGCCGATACGTGCGAAGTGATCAATGACGACCGGCGTGTCGGGATGTTGCTCACACATGCGGTCCGTCGCCGGCAAGTCAGAGGCATCAATGAGCAGGCACATTGCCTGTCGCGTCTTGGCCCCCGTTTTCCACATTTCGATCATGCCGGGCGTTTCCAGCCATTTGGAACGTTCTTCTTCCTTCCGCACGAAGGGAGTGATACGAAATCCGGTGACCCCTTGCGGCAAGAGGGCTTTCATGGCTTCTCCGGGCTTCGGCTGGTGGTCGTCGACCATTCCCTGAATCCGGAACAACTTTGGATGCCGCTTTACCGCGTCGATCAGGTATGAGTTGTCGAACAGGTGATAGACCGAATGCTGGATTAACACGACTCGACCCACCCCTTCAGGTCGTGCCACAGCCATCAGTTCGTCGTCGGTGAAACTGGCAGGCTTGAGATCCGCTTTGGTGAGTCCTGG
>NZ_DASWWZ010000220.1:0-8846 GCF_036405755.1 Schlesneria sp. | reverse complement strand
GCATTCGAACTCTTTCGGTAGAACGAAGTTTCGCCTTCGTAGAGTATGAGTTCGACCAGTCCGAGGCAATGCCCTGCCTGCCGAACTCACCGACAGGTGAGCGAGCAACGAGACCTGAATCGATTTTCTGAGGACTGGTCGAACATACGGTCTGCAGCTTTCCAGCGTGGATCAGTGCCGCGTCAATCTGACTATGGGGGCCTGATAGAAACGTGAACAAGAAGTCGAAGATGTCGCCTTGGAAAGTCATTCTCGGGCGAATGGTATTTGCGGCACTGATTGGTCTGTCGGCGTTCGCGGTATCGACGGCCCTGGAAATCGAGTCGCGGATTCTGCTGGGATTTGATCTGGCGGTTACGAGCTACATTGTGACCCTCGTCTGGAGAATGGCGGCGGCGGATGCGACGTCCACACGGGAAGATGCGGCACGGATCGAATTCAACAACGTCGTCGTTTTGCTGGTTGCGGGTTTGCTGTCGGGACTGAGTCTCGTCGGTGTGGGACTGATGCTTCATCGGTCGGTGAACTGGTCACCCGCGATGACTAATCTGCATCTGGGTCTATCGCTTGCTGCAGTCTTTCTCACCTGGGGACTGCTGCACCTCTTGTTTGGCATCCACTACGCGCGGTTATATTACGATCCCACCCCGCCAGCGGATGAACCTGCAGATCGTCCTCCGCTCGAATTCCCGGACGATACCATGCCCGATTTCTGGGACTTCATGTACTTTTCGTTCACCCTGGCGATCTGTTACCAGGTGTCGGACATTTCCGTCCGAAGCAGACGTTGTCGACGAGTTGTTCTGGCTCACGTCCTATTATCATTCCTGAACGTGACCTTCATACTCGGGTTTGTAATCGAGATCATAGGAACGTTTATCAGCCCGACTACTTAAATCATTGAGTTAAACTTTCAAACACGGCTGTAGCTGGGATTGCATCTCAACTTGGCCATTGTGATTACGTCTATGAGCGTACTTGGATACGTTAGGGTTGAAGTTCAGATAGCGTCTGATTACGCTGCAGTGGACCTCATCGGCCGACTCACATTCCTGTGTATTTCAAACGACTTTCATCAAAGTTAGTTGCCAACCTCTCCCGTTACCCGATCTGAACGATACCTTGCAAGGCGTTCGGCTTCGGGGCACTGTTTTCACGTCGTCGAACACAAATCGAGTCTCTCACGTCAGTCCCTCTTTCATCTGGATTTTGCAACGGAGCGACACTATGAACATCGTCGAAATGATCCTGAAAGCCTTGTCGGGCGACACGCTGAAGACGCTCTCGGCCGCTATCGGGGAGACGCCAGAGAATGTTCAAAAGGCGATCTCGGCCATCGTGCCGACGCTGCTGAGCGGCCTGGGCAGTCTGGCTGCAAAGCCAGAGGGGGGCGAGAAGATCTGGAACTCGCTTCGGAAGGTCGACGAAAATGTCGCTGACGACCTGGGGGGTGTCCTTTCCGGTGGAGGAGTCGATGATCTGGCCAAAAAAGGGACCGGGATCCTTGAAGACTTGCTGGGCAAAGGTGGCCTGACAGCGCTGATTGGCTCCATTGCTTCATTCCTGGCAAGCAATCCGGCTTTGGTGAAAAAACTCCTTCCGCTCGTGGCCCCGTTCATCCTGAGTTTCCTCGGTAAGCAGGTGAAGTCGCAGGGACTCGACTTGGGTGGTCTGCTAAAAATGATCTTGTCGCAGAAGTCCAACATTGCGAAGGCTATGCCCGCCGGGCTTGCGGACAGCCTTTCAGGCGTCCAGGGACTGGGCGACTTCAGCAACTTTGCCGCAGACTCGGCGAGAAGTGTCAGGGCGGCCGGTGATAAAGCTGCTGCGGCCGCTTCAGACTCGATGCAATGGATGGTTCCCCTCGTGGCTCTCGTCGTTTTGCTGGCAGCCGGGGCGTGGTGGCTTAACAATTCCAAGCCCCCTGCCGGACCTGGGGGAACTCCGACGCCGGCCAATCCACCCACTGCTGGAGTGGGAACACTCGGCTCGGCGCCGGGGCCACAAGATCCTGCAGAGACGGTCACCAAAGATTTTGGTGGTTACATGCGCGACGCGTACGAGGCTCTGGACAGCGTAACCGAAGTTGCGACAGCCGAAGCGGCAACTGAGAAGCTGACGGCAGTCACCGCAAAAGTTGATTCATTAACGAGTGTCATCGAAGACCTTCCCAGTTCGTCACGCGCTATCGTCACGCGCTATCGTCACGAGCATCGTCAAGCAATCTCAGAGCAAGCTCCAGGAAAAGATTGATAAGGTTCTCTCCATTCCCGGGGTCGAAGACGTCCTGAAGCCGGTTCTGAATGGCCTGACAGAAAAAATCACAGTGCTCCTTAATACCCCGGCTGCTGAGTAGTTCTGCCTACCGGCGGCGGTCAACGTCCGAAGAATGTTCGGCAAGCAATCACGGACTGAGCGTTGACCGCCCGCTATTTTTACGCGCTGGCTATCGACACATTCTTGGGAAGGTGATAGGGAGAAGACACGTTGCATAAGGAACTGGGTGGGGCCAATAACAGCCCCACCCGCCACTTTTGCACCCCAGAGAGGTACATACGACGCCCCGGCGACGGGGTTTCTAGATTTCGTAGCGATTGGATTTTCTGACATATTGGCGATCGATGATTTCCCAGAATTGAACCAGTCCGCATTCAAAGTCTATTTCCGCGAACACGGGCTGATGATCGCTGCGGAGCGTTCCGGCATTCATGATCGTTAACGATCGAAGGCGACGAACCTCCGGACGATGCGAGTGCCCATTGATGATGAAACGATACCGGGAAGAGTCGTAGATTTCCCTGAAGATGGGATGGTTCAGGAGTTCGGAGTCTGGCTGATTAGATTCAAAGGACAGCATGTCGTGCGCACCAAACCCATGACAAAGCAGAGCAAGTCCCGCTGCCGTCGTCAGTTCAACCGTGACTGGAAGTGACTCCAGAAATTGCCATGAACTATTTGAAACCGTTTCAGGTGGTGTTGCGAATGGCAGGTTAAGTTCATTCCGATCAAGCAGCCAGCGGTCGTGATTTCCTCGGACGGTAATAATGTTGTTGCTTCGCAATGAATCGCAGCACAGATTCACGTCACCTGGCCCGGTCGGAAGATCACCGGTACAGACAATCGTCGTCAATCGCTGGGCCGTTAAGGTATCGACAGCCAATTTGAGCGACTGACTCTCGCAGTGGATGTCGCCGATCACGCCAATTCTTTGCAGCGGATTCAAAGTTCGTTCCTGAGCTTCAGTTCCATCTGAGCAGTTCCCGTTTTTATTCTATAACGTTTGAATCTGTGTGGTCCTGAGGGGCGAGAAGCTGAGTGAAGATCTGGAGCAGCCGCTCGAGTTGTGATGGACTACAGGCTCCTTGAAACTGATTGTTCTGGATGCCGCAATGTATCCAACGGGGAGACCGGGGATGACCATCAGGGCTGCATCCCTCAGAGATTCTTGTTAATTCTCTTCCCTGCAGATCGGTGTGGATCAAATCGACGGTCAGTTGCCAGCCGGGGTTATCCAACGTTTCGAGTTTGATTCCATACTTCTGCTCCCAGTCTCCATTGCAGTGCGTATGGTACCACTTAACCAAATTCGAAATATCGATAACAGACGATTCCCGAACAAAGGGATCTTTTCGATTCGTCATTGAAATCCCCCCCCTGGGTTGGTTTCGGTCCCGTGCCGCTTTGCATTCGGTTTCCCCACTTAGTACGGCGGACCGAGACGGCGGAAGCCGTGGTACAGAACGATTGCTGCGAAGCACAGGTTTCGAGCGAGAACGGCGATGACGGGCAAACGGATGGGCCGAGTCACTTCTGATGATGTCATAGAAAAATAAAGCTGCTTCCCGAGTCGCTGCATCCATGTAACTGACCGGGGCCAATCGATGATGGAGGAAAGCCATTCCTGCGGGATTCCCTGTTGTCCGACCGAGACCCCCACAATTCCCCCGACGAAGGCCGCAACCGAGTCGGTATCACCACCGCAGCGGATCACAGACGTGATGGCGGCTCGATAATCCAGGGGATTAATGAGCCACGCATGAATCGCAATTGGGACCGAATGATACATGTACCCGGAAATTCGCTGTGAGAGTCCGAGAGAGCCAGCATAGGCATCCGTACTCTGAGACTGACTTGCAGATGCCACCGTGCCTGACATCAGCTCCAGAAACTCGTGTGCGCCCTCTTCCGGAAGAATCTGCCTGAGCCGCTCGATGTAGTTCTGCGGTGAAACAGATTCCACGTCTTTCGCCATGGCGGCTGCCAAACCGATTGCGCACGCTCCATACTCGGCTTTGGGATCCGTATGAGTTCATCTGGTCGAAGCCCGAATGAGATCACGAAAGCACGGCGCGTCACCGTAAGTGATTCCGATGACCGCGGCACGCATTGCAGGCCCATTTCCGGCCGAGCGAACGCCGCTGTGTTCGGGAGAGCATCCCATCCACAGCCGAATGATCGACTTGAGCGTGGCGAGACCGATTCCTGCGGGAGCTCCCAGCAGCCACCATCGCAGCCTGCGAGCGAGTGATCTGCGAAATACCTCCACGTTGCCCTTGGCGTCGATCAATGCCTGGGCCACCATGCAGAGGTGTTCGGTGTCGTCCGAAACCATGCCACGTCGGAAGAAGAAACGCTGGCGATCGGGAGGGCCGAGCAGCTTTGTACCCCGTCGCCGCGAAAGTCCTTCATACGGCAGTCCCAGTGAGTCACCGAGTGCTGTCCCGAGAATGCAGCCGACTACCTGATCTTCGGTCATCGCCAAAACTCCAGTGCGAGCGGAGGACGACTACAGAAACGGGCACAGTGGTGAATTATTGAAGGAGACTCAGAGTCTGTATACAGAAACGGGGCGGTGATCGGCACCGCCCCGTTCGTGATCGCTGTTCATTCGGCCTGCAAATCAGCCGACTGACAGAAAAGCTACCTGATCAACCGCTGACTATGCCGTCTTCATCGCGGCACCCAGGATCTGGCTGGTGCTTGGACGCATGACTCGGGGATCAACCTGTTCACCCTTCTGCAGGGTGGCTCGGATGTCTTTACCCGAGATGGAGACTGGCTTCTCGCCTGGGTGACGCTCTGTCAAATCGACGCGGCCGCAGGATTCGTAGTAAGCCGCAAAGCCTACCTTGAGTGGCTTGATCTGCAGGTCACCGCCGAGCTTGTCGAAGATCTGGTGAGCATCGAAGTCGCCCCAGATGTTCTCGCCGTTGGCGTAGGGAGCATCAGCGTGCTTACGACCAATGATGATGTGCGTGTATCCCATGTTCTGCCGATAGATGGCGTGCATCACGGCTTCTTTGGGGCCACCGTAGAACATCTTGATGTCGAGGCCGAGCAGCACGACGCGGTCAGGCACGGACTCATTTCGTGGACCCCACAGAGACTGATCGCTATCTCCGTCGCCCAGTTGGCGCTGCTGGATCAGAGCTTCGTAGGTCGCCATCCGGATTTCGGCGTTAACGTCGTCACCCTTGGTTTCCCCAATCAATGGGTTGAGAACGGCGAGAGGATTCTTGCCTTCACGAATCAACGTTTCCAGTCCGTGCACCAGTGCGTACTCGTGTGCGCGGTGCAAAGGGTTACGGGTCTGGAATGCCACGGCAGAGTCACAGCCCTTCTCTGCCAGCAGCTTGCGAACTTCACGTGGGGTCAGAACGTACTTGCCGAACTTGGCGTTCTTGGGCTGCGGCAGAACGCGGATTTCACCACCGAGGAGGTGAGAATTGCCTTTATCGCCTTCCAGCACCATCGACGCACCGGGATGATCGATGCGGTCCGTGAGATAAACGCTTTGCAGGTATTTCAGTTTTGGCCAGGGATAGACGTCGGTGATATCAAGGGTGGCGGCGATCTGGCCATCGGGACCAGTCAGGGCAACCTTGTCACCGGCCTTCAGTGTCTTTGCCAGTTCCGCTGAGACGGGGAAGGCGAGCGGGATGGTCCAGGCGTACTTCTTGCCGTTGCTTTCAATGCAACATTCGTCCAGCACCTTGTGATAGACTTCGCTGGTCATAGGGCCCGTCAAGGGGCTGAGGGTGCCATCGCCAAGTCGGTAGACAGTGGACAAATCGGCGGCGGAAACGGGAACCTTTGTGAGTCCCGCGGCTTCTGCCTTGAACGCATCGATTTCATTTGCACTGACAGTACGGCAAACGGGAGCAGACAGCCCGCCGTGTGGAACGATCAAATCGGCCATGAGATTCCTTCGCAAAAATGAGAGGCTTTTGACGTATCGGCCAGCGTTGTCGAGCCCATGATTTTTTGCGGCTCTCTTACCAATACCGTTCGAAATCTATCCTCAACGTGGACAGTTGCCGACCAGAGTTGGTGCGGCGGTCGAAACTTAAAGTAACCATCGAAAAACTGCAAGCCGCGAATCGTCTTGTCAATCCAAGTCGGGCCTGCGGCGAGAAAATCGCCGTCACTGGACGCCAAGGGGCCTGTCCGCCCCAGTTCGATTGAGATCGCATCAGGAGCTGGACGCATGCGCAAAACAGGCCGATCCTGTGTCTACTCAATGCGATGCTCACGCTGCTTGACCAGCACTTTGCAGGGTGTGTATCGTCAATCTCTGACCCCGGTCTCTCCTCTCAATTCGCTGAAGGTGCGCTCCCATGACGCTGTCTCGTATTCTGCCCGGTCAGATCCTGCTGGTGCTCGTATCACTGGTCTTCGTCGGATGTGAGCCGAACGTGCCTAAAAGCGAGACCGGGGACAAATCGGCCCCTTCCGCCAGTGCATCGGGATCACCGACGGGCACCTCGGGAAGCTTGAAGCGTCTCATCATCCTCACTAACGGGGATTCCCCGTACTGGGACGCCTGCCGACAAGGCTTACTGGCGGCGGGAAGTGATCTCAAACTGAAGGACGACGGGCTGGTCGCGGAACTCGACGTCAACGACGGCACTGCTCAGGGACAACTCAGTAAACTTCAGCAGTACGCCACCCAGAGCGATATCGCGGGCGTCGGCGTTTCCGCTATTGATGCCAAGAATGTCGCGATCGCTGACGAACTTCGTTCGCTGCAGAAGAAGGGAATTAGGATCCTGACCATCGACTCGGACGTCGATCGGTCGCAATTCGCCGACGCCCGGTATGCCTTCATCGGTACGAACAACCTCGCAGGTGGCCGCCTGCTGGGAAAATGTGCAGCGGAACTGAAGCCCGAAGGTGGAGAATACGTCACCTTCGTTGGCTTCCGGGGAGCCCAGAACGCGATCGATCGCATCGAGGGGTTTGCCGAAGGGGCCGGCGAGAAGCTGAATTCCAAAGACACCATGGAAGATGGAACGGACAAAACAAAAGCACGCGACAACGTCCGTAACGCCATTCGGAATCATCCTGATCTGAACTTGCTGGTGGGGATCTGGTCATATAATGCTCCCGCCATCGTGGACGTTGTCAAAGAGTCAAACCGCCGGAAGGATTTCACGATTGTCGTATTCGACGCCGAACCGACGGCGATTACGGCGATGAAAGAAGGAAACATCGACGCCATGGTCGTCCAGAACCCATTCGGCATGGGCTATGAAGGGATCCGGGCTCTGGCGGCTCTCGTTCGCGATCAGAAAGAGACTCTCACGGAGATGTTCCCCCGATATGGTCAGGATGGCGGGGATATCTTCGACACCGGCCTCAAAGTTGTGATTCCGTCAAATGAATCACCATTGAATCCCAATCACTTTGAGGGAGTCGAAGTGATCACGCTCGAGAAATTCCAAGAGTGGTTGAGCAAATACGATCTCACCGGGTCCTGATCTTCATTTCTGCCCCCCCTCCCTTTTGCCACCCCATTGATCGCGAGTCTGTATGAACACTTCTGTTGTCGCGGCGCTGATTGCGATGATCATCGCGGCAGTCACTATGATTGGCTTGCGTCGATTGATCGCACAAAACGCTGCCCAGCGACACCAGCTTGGTTTAGTGGCGGCGATCTTCATCGTGCTGTGCTGTACGACGTTACTGGATGAACAGCATAACTACGTCGTAAAGTGGGAACTCAGTCTGATCGACCTGCTGCGCCAGACGACGATGCTGGCGCTCATTTCCTTCGGCGCCGCAATCGTGATCATAGCGGGAGGGATCGACCTCTCTGCGGGATCGGTGATCGCGTTCAGTGCGTCCATCTGTGCGTCGTTTATGGTGCTGCTCGCCCCGGAGGCGGTAAATCAATCGTTACCGTTGGGGACGGGGGTCATTGTGACCGCAATTACTGGGACGCTGATCGTCGGACTATTAATCGGCAGTCTGCATGCGTGGCTGATTACAGAAGTGGGGCTCCCCCCGTTCGTCGCGACACTGGGGACGCTCGTGGGTCTGCGCAGTCTGGCACGAGCTATCGTTGAAAGTGTGACCCAGACGATGCTGGGGGGAGCGCGCACTCAGATCAATATCGCGGATCGTCCCTTCCGTGAATTGTCGGGCGCGATTTCCGGAACCGTCTGGAACCTGACAATCCTGGTCGCAGTCGTCGCGATCGTGCTCTGGTTGTTGATGAGCAGGACCGTCACTGGTCGCCACTTGTATGCCTTGGGGGGGAATGAGCAGGCGGCGCGACTTAGTGGGATTCAGACGAATCGGTTGAAGTGGCTCGCTTACTGTATCAGTGCTGTGCTGTCCTCAATGGTCGGGGTACTCTCTGTCAGCCAGTTGAGTGTCGCGGATCCGCAGACCCTCGCACGGGGGTACGAACTGAATGCCATCGCTGCGTCGGTCGTCGGAGGCTGCAGCCTGCAAGGAGGCGTCGGCACGATTCAGGGGACGCTTCTCGGGGCACTGTTTCTGCGCGTCGTCATCGACGGTGTGGCGAAGATCATCAAGACAGGTGCTGATGTCTACGAAGG
>NZ_DASWWZ010000219.1:0-11067 GCF_036405755.1 Schlesneria sp. | reverse complement strand
AATAAACGGGGCATGCTGGTTCTGATTTCGGATTTGCTGGCACCGCTCGAGACTCTCGAAGTCAGCCTCGGAAGCCTGACTGTCCGCGGTCAGGACGTGATTGTCTTCCACGTCCTGGATCCGGAAGAACTCAGCTTCACGTTTACTACCCCCGAACTTTTTACTGATCTGGAAACCGACCGCCGTCTCTATGTCGATCCGACTGCCGTCCGTCGTGATTATCTGGCGAAATTCACCGCGCACCTGAAATCGATCGAAGGGATTTGCTCACGACTGGGGCTAGTCTACCACCGTCTCACGACCGACACCCCGCTCGAAACGGCCCTGCCCGAGGTGATTCGGGTAAGAATGCAGTCGCGGGGCAACAGCCGGACTCGCATCGCCCGACGCTAGGAAATTACTCCTTCACACGAAACCGCCCCCCTGCCAAAACCGCCTTACCATGACGTGTCATGCGTCACGACAGCAACTCAGGATACCAATTGCAGATGACACCCTCTCGTGAAATTCAACCTGTCTGTGGCCCTGTCAACGGATCGATTCGACCGCCCGGTTCAAAAAGTCTCACGAATCGTGCCCTGGTCGTGGCAGCGTTGGCAAACGGGACATCGCATTTAACGGGTGTCCTCGACAGTCGCGACACCCAGGTCATGATCGACAGTCTGCAGCGATTGGGTCTGACCGTCGATCACGATGCTGTGAAAGGGACTGTCCGAATCGACGGTTGTCACGGAAATCCTCCCACGAATGCGGCTGACCTCTGGCTCGAAAATAGCGGCACCAGTATCCGGTTTCTCACGGCGCTGTGTGCGTTGGGACAGGGACGATATCGTCTGGATGGCAATTCCCGCATGCGAGAGCGGCCGATCGCCGACCTGGTGGTCGCGCTGCGGCAGTTTGGAATCGAAGTCGAGTGTGAACTTGGCAACGACTGCCCGCCCGTCCTTATTCACGGACAAGGCCTGCCGGGGGGAACGATTTCGATCAAGGCCAATCTCTCAAGCCAGTTCCTCAGTGCCGTGCTGATGGCCGCGCCCTGTGCTCAACAGACGGTTGAAATCCGTCTGGCAGGGGAACTCGTCTCTGAGCCCTACATTGAAATGACACTGGCCGTAATGTCTCAGTTCGGTGTCAACGTTGACCGGCCCGAGGCGGGCGTCTATCGGATCACTCCTCAGACGTACGTCGCGACGACCTACGACATTGAACCCGATGCCTCCGCGGCCAGTTACTTTTTTGGCCTCGCCGCAGTGACTCAAGGCAACATCACCGTCCATGGCCTGAATGCAAACGCTCTGCAGGGAGATGTGCACTTCGTTCGCGCACTCGAGCAGATGGGATGCCAGGTGACCTGGAACGCCGACAGTGTGACCGTCCAGGGTCGGCCGCTGCAGGGGATCGATATCGATATGAACGCCATCAGCGACACCGCACAAACGCTCGCTTGTGTCGCTCCGTTCGCCACGGGTCCCACGCGAATCCGCAATGTGGCGCACATGCGGTTGAAAGAAACCGATCGGGTCACTGCAGTCGTCACTGAACTGCAGAAATTAGGTTGCCGTGTGGAAGAACACCCCGATGGCATGACCATTCACCCGGGGCCGCTCCACGGCGGTACCGTGGCAACGTATGATGATCATCGAATGGCCATGAGTTTTTCGCTGATCGGACTTCGAGTTCCCGGAATCGTCATTTCTGACCCTGGATGCACGTCGAAGACCTATCCCAACTACTTCGAAGATCTCGAACGACTCTGCGGTAAAGCATGAGTCGAACCAGACCGGCAGTTGTGCCGGTCGGATCGGTCGCCAAAGTCCGGGGCCGCAACATGGACGAACTTCGAGAGACCCGGCATCTGCCGATCGGAGGTGGGCGAAATTGAAGTACTGACTCGCCCGCCGCACTTCGACGGCCCTCGTCTTGCGGAAGTCCTGTTCAGTGTACGGACCTTGTTACTCACGATCGACGACGTGCATGTATACAGGGTCCACCTGAAGACGGAAATCCCCCGCCGACGCGGGTTCAGGCACTCGCTCGCAGTTCGTTGGACTCGGGACCGTTGAGATGGTCGAGAATCACGTCCAGTCGCTGCGTCACCCGTTTTTGGGTCTCTTCCATCATCGACGCCGTGGCGAGCACCTCGGCCTCTTTCTGGTTCAGTTCGCGTGTTCGATCCGCGATGGCCACCTGCAGTTCCTGAAGATGACTCAGCAGTGCATTGTAGACGCGGACTTCTTCCGCATGAGGAATGTTCTCTGACTCCAGCGATGTCGGCACTTCTCTGACCGCTTCAATCGCTTTCACGAGAGCCCCCCAGCCACTGTCGGCGTCTGCGGACAGTTCCTTGACGATTGCCTGCTCGGTCAGAATCCGATCACACAATTCCTCTGCCGTAAGTGACGCGAGGTCTTCGGGAAGGCCTTCATTTGTCGCTTCACCGACTTCGGCGACGAGGGGTTGCGGAGCAAGCTGGATCGACAACCGGGTGGAACCAATCTGCAAGCGATCGCCGTCACGCAGTGCCATCCGTCGACAGGTGGCGCCATTCACGGTCAGGTACAGGTCGTCACAGACGGTTTCAATCCAGACTGCGCCAGATTGAATGTGAATCTGACTGTGCAAGCGAGGAATCGTGGGATCTTCCAGAATCAGGTCGCATTGACGACCCGTTCCGATTTTGAATCCATCGTGGTTCACTTGAATGGACTGAGATCCAGAAAGAAGCGTGAGCACCATTTCGTCCGATCGGCCAGAACTGGAAGGCATTGATGGGCGAGATGGATTGAAAGGACTGAGCATTGTTGTCTCGCTCCAACATCTTGTCGGATGAATCGCCGAATCGACTCGGACCGAGTTCTCCTTCGTCGAACACTCTTCATCATCGAACGGCTTTGCGAGCGGTCATGACCGAAACGTCCTGTATTTCCCGGGCCGCTCTGTTTTTGGCCCGTAAGCGACGAGGAAGGACTGCGAAGTTTTAACGGCTGCGTAAGCAGTGCGATGCCGCATTCGGACTCAACTGCGAATCTGGGAAAGAGAGTGAAACCGACGCGGTTGTAGCGACAGAACCTCGAAGAAGCTGAATCGATTGCGGGTTTCAGCCGGATCGGGGGATCAAATGGATGGCGGGAGCCTTCACCATCGCGGTCACGACATCACCAACCTGTAGTTTCAGGTCGTCCTGAGCGGGTCGGGTGATCAGCGCGGTCATCTCGAAACCGCACTCCAGACCGACTCGAATCAAAGGGCCTTCGGGGGTGAGAGACCGGATCGTGGCCCGCAGTTGATTACGGATCGTCGTGGTACCCGGTGTGCCTTTCTGCAGCGCGACGTCCTCCCCTTTGATACAGACATGCACCAGTCGGGTCGCGGCCGATGGAGCGACGGACAGCAGCAACGTTTGTCCGACCTGCACGGTGGCCAACCCCTGATCATTGGCGATGATCTCCCCTGCAACCACGGTTTCCACCCCTACCAGTAGTGCCAGTCTGGCATTACTGGGCCGCGAGAAAACGTCTTCGACCGTTCCGACCTGCTGGATTCGCCCCTGATCCATTACGGCCACACGGTCTGCCAGGGCCATCGCTTCGACGCGGTCGTGTGTTACGATAATCGTCGGGACCCCGAACTCCTGCAGGATCTGGCGGAGTTCAGCTCGCAGGCGTTCCCGCAACAGGGCATCCAGCGCCGAGAGGGGTTCGTCCAGCAACAACAACCGTGGGCGTCGGGCGAGGATTCGTCCTAATGCCACCCGCTGCTGCTGCCCACCGGACAATTGATGTGGGAACCGCAGTTCGAGCCCGGCAAGATCTAACTGCGTCATGATTTCATGAATTCGTCGGCGCCGTTCGCGTGATGAACTCTGCTGCAAGCCAAACCCGATGTTGTCCGCGATGTTCAGATGCGGAAACAGGGCGTAATCCTGAAACAGAAATCCGACGTCCCGTTGCTGCGGGGAAAGGGCAACCCGGCGTGAGCGATCAAACCAGATCTGGTCGCCAAACTGGATCAACCCATGATCCGGGTGGTGCAATCCCGCCAGACACCGCAGGAAGGTCGTTTTGCCGCATCCCGAAGGGCCGATCAACGACGTCACAGAAAAGCCTTGCGTCGACTGGGTAAACTCGATGTCCAGTCGGGGGCCCTTGTGGTACTGGAGCGAAAAGTTCGCGACCAGATTGAGCGTCATCTCGCAGCACTCCGGTTAGTCAGCCACTGAGTGATACAGAGTACAACGAACGAGAAGCCCAACAATGTCGCGGCGGTTCTGCCTGCTGAAACGTAGTTCAGACTTTGCACGTCGTCGTAAAGCGACGTGGAGATCGTTCGTGTGACCGAGGGAATATTTCCTCCCAGCATCAGCACGACGCCAAACTCACCAATCGTATGTGCAAATGTCAGTATCACGCCGGCGAGAATTCCCGGCCAGCACAGCGGCAGGATCACACGGCGGAATGTTTCGAAGCGGGAAACTCCCAGGCACCACGCCGCTTCGACAAGTTGACGGTCCATCGCGGAAAATGCCGCTGTGAAAGGGCGGATCGCAAAAGGGAGATTGAACAGCACGGCACCAATCAGAATTCCCGGAAACGAAAAGGGAAGCCGTGTTCCAAACAGGCTGTGCCAGGCTTTTCCAACGAACCCGTGAGGTCCCAGTCCGACCAGCAGATAGAACCCCAGCACCGTCGGTGGCAGCACCAAAGGCAAGGCGACGACGGCTTCCACCAGGAATCGCCCCCGCCAGCGAGTCGTTGCCAGCCAGTACGACAGGGGAATGCCAGCCACGAAGAGGATCGAGGTCGCAGCGCTGGCCAGTTTCAGACTCAGCCAAATCGCTCCCCAATCCACGAGCTGTCTCCGAATCTTTGTTCCTGCAACCTCACCCCGTTGACCCGATCCCGCTCGACGGCCCGCGAGTGAGAGTACCTCCGTGGCGAGCGTCGCGGAAACTCACACTTACACAAGTCGTTAAAAGGAAGGCTGTTCGCCGAGCGTTCCTTCCCAGCGGTTCTCGCAGAGACTGTGACCGGCGCACAGGGGCAGGTTGCCTGCATGTGCACCGATCACAGGAGTCAGCGATTGTTCGTCAGTTGTCATACCCCAAATTCGGAGAGAGCCATCGTTCCAGCAGTTCGATCGGCATCCCTTTCCGTTTTGCGTAATCCTCGACCTGGTCTTTTGTGATCTTGTCGACGCTGAAATAGCGTGCCTCGGGGTGAGCGAAGTATAACCCGCTGACGCTGGCGGCGGGATGCATGGCGAAGCTTTCCGTCAGCTTGATACCCGTCTGACGTTCGGCATCGAGCAATTGGAACAACTTGGTCTTCTCGGTGTGGTCCGGACACGCGGGATAGCCATGAGCGGGTCGGATCCCCCGATACTTTTCGCCGATCAGATCCTCGTTCGTCAGCTTCTCTTCACGTCCGTAGGCCCACTCTTCGCGCGCCTTCTTGTGCAGATATTCTGCAAAGGCTTCGGCCAGTCGGTCAGCGAGGGCTTTGGTCATGATGGAAAGATAATCGTCATTCAGTTCGTTCTGGAACTTGTTCGCCAGTTCGTCACAGCCAATCCCTGTCGTGACCGCGAAGGCACCGAGGTAGTCCTGGCGGTTAGCACTAATCGGCGCAATGTAGTCAGCCAACGAGCGGAAGTCGGACTGACCCGGACGTTCCCATTGCTGACGCAGCATTGAAAAACGCATGACCGGTTTGGAACTATCAATCGTTCCGTTGCTGATCGGCGTCACAAGGATGTCGTCCCCCTCGGTCACGGCAGGCCAGAAGCCATACACACCTCGTGCAGTCAGCAGTTTCTCATCCACGATCCGTTTTAAAAGTTGCTGAGCGTCTTCGAAGACCTTCTTCGCCTGTTCGCCCACAACCGGATCCGAGAAAATTTTGGGGTACTTCCCTTTCAGTTCCCACGTCTGGAAGAAAGGTGACCAGTCGATGAACGGCACCAGTTCAGCCAGGGGGACATCGACCACTCGCGTTCCCAGGAACGCAGGCGAATCGATCCTGACGGTTGACCAGTCCGTCGCGAATCGCCGACTGAGGGCTTCTGCGTACGGCACCAGCTTGCGATTTGCCTGCATCGCTTCGTAGGTCGAGCGGTCACGGGCTTGCGACGAGAGGTTCTTCTCGATGAATTCGGCTTTGCGTTCGGCATCCAGCATGTTCTCGACCACTGGTACCGAGAGGGACGCGTCGACGACGTGGACCACAGGATGATCGTAGTGCTGAGCGATTTTGACCGCAGTATGTTTGGCGGACGTCGTCGCACCCCCGATCAGCAGTGGAACAGTGAAACCCAGGCGCTGCATCTCCTTCGCAACATGGACCATTTCATCGAGCGAAGGGGTAATCAGACCGCTCAGACCGATGACGTCCACATTTTTCTGCTTCGCCACTTCCAGAATCTTGTCGCACGAGACCATCACTCCGAGGTCGATAACATCGAAGCTGTTACACCGCAGGACCACTCCGACGATATTCTTGCCGATGTCATGGACGTCCCCTTTGACGGTCGCCAGCAGCACGCGTCCACGTCCCCGATCGGTGTCTTCCTCGACGGCAACTTCTGCTGCATTCGGCATCGCTGCAGCGGCGGCTCGTTCCGCCTCCATGAACGGCTCGAGGTAAGCGACCGCTTTCTTCATGACACGGGCGCTTTTGACGACCTGCGGCAGGAACATTTTTCCTGCTCCGAAAAGTGCGCCTACGACATTCATGCCATCCATAAGCGGTCCCTGGATGACGTCCAGCGGCTTTCCGTAGCTCAGTCGGGCTTCTTCGGTATCCGCGTCGATGTAGTCAGCGATCCCTTTCAGCAAGGCATGTTTCAGTCGATCTTCCACCGAACCAAATCGCCACTCTTCGACAGCCGCAACGGCTTCTTCCTTCGTCCCGGATTTGAACTTTTCCGAGAACGAGATCAGACGCTCGGTCGCATCCGGTCGACGATTCAGCAGCACGTCTTCAATGTAGACGAGCAGTTCTTTGTCGATCTCTTCATAGACTTCAAGTTGGCCGGCGTTGACGATGCCCATGTCGAGACCCGCCTGGATGGCGTGGTACAGGAACGCGGCATTCATCGCCTCGCGGACAACATCGTTACCTCGGAACGAGAACGAAACGTTACTGACGCCACCTGACGTCCTCGCGCCGGGGCATTCAGCCTTGATGCGCCGAATTGCTTCGATGAATTCGACTGCGTAGTTTGCATGCTCTTCCATCCCCGTACCGACGGTCAGGATGTTAGCATCGAAGATGATGTCTTCGGGCGGGAAGCCGGCTTGCGTCGTCAACAGGTCGTAAGCACGCTTGCAAATACGAACTTTGTCTTCGCAATCCGTCGCCTGGCCCTGTTCGTCGAATGCCATCACGACGACGGCCGCGCCATACCGTCGAATCCGCTTTGCCTGTTCCAGGAAGGCGGCTTCGCCTTCCTTCATGCTGATCGAGTTCACGACCCCCTTGCCGTCGAGGCATTTGAGACCCGCTTCGATCACACTGAACTTGGAACTATCGACCATCACGGGAACGCGGTTGACGTCGGGATCATCAGAAATCAGGTTGACGAACGTCGTCATCGCGACCTGGCTGTCGAGCAAACCTTCGTCCATATTGACGTCGATCATGTTCGCGCCACTCTCGACCTGCTCGCGGGCCACGGCCAGAGCATCGTCGAACTTCCCTTCCTTGATCAGACGTGCGAACTTGCGCGACCCCGTGACGTTGGTCCGTTCACCAATCATCATGAAGTTGGAACTGGGACTAAGCTCAATACGCTCTTTTCCGCAATACGCCGAGGTGGCCGGAATGTCTGGAACCTGCCGCGGAGGGACGTTTTCGACAGCTTCGGCAATCGCCTTGATGTAGTCGGGGTTCGTGCCGCAGCATCCCCCGACAATGTTCACCCAGCCGTTCTGGGCAAACTCGCGCAGGTTGGCGGCGACTTCACCGGGATTCGAATCAAACCCACCGAATCCGTCGGGCATCCCCGCATTCGGATAACAACTGATGTACTTGGGTGCCAGATTCGCCAGCGTCTCGACGTACTGGCGCATCTGCTTGGGCCCCAGTGCGCAGTTCAGTCCGATCGTCAGCATCGGAGCATGAGAAACCGAGGTCCAGAACGATTCGACCGATTGACCAGTTAAGGTTCGGCCACCGTTGAAGATGGTGCCGGAGACCATGACCGGCAAACGTACACCGGTTTCCGCGAAGACATCTTCAATCGCGAACAGACAGGCCTTCATGTTCAGTGTGTCGAACGAGGTCTCGGGAAGCAGCAGATCGACGCCCCCTTCGATCAAACCTCGAACCTGTTCGGAGTAGGACGCGACCATCTGGTCGAACGTCACGGGACGATAGCCTGGCTTGTCAGCATTAAACGACAGCAGAACCTTGGTCGGGCCGATGCTGCCCGCAACGAAACGAGGTTTCTTTGGTGTTTTGGACGTGAACTCGTCGCAGGCGGCCCGAGCCAGACGGGCCGCTTCGACATTGATCTCACGGGTGAATTCGGCGAGACCGAACTCTTCCATGGAAATGGTGTTGGCGTTGAACGAATCGGTCTCGATGATATCGGCACCCGCCGCCAGATACAGTCGATGAATCTCACCGATCATCTGGGGCTGAGTCAGCACCAGGACATCGCCTGCATTCTTGAGATCAATCGGGTGCTTTGCAAATCGTTCGCCCCGGTAGTCAGCCTCGCCCGGGGAATATCGCTGAATCATCGTGCCCATGGCGCCATCGAGCACGAGAATGCGTTCTGACAGAAGTTGTTCGAAGTAGCCAGGAGCACGGGTCGGCATTGATGGATTGCTCAATTATGGAGGTGTCGGTTGTCTGTTTGTGTCACGCACCAACGGTTTGGCGACACATTCGTCATGCATCGCACTCCGTTGATCACTTTCGCAATTTCACTCTGGTTCGTGGTACTACACTCTGGGTCGTAGCACGGGTCGACATCCCAATGGCCGGTTGGGACGGGTTGCCCGCCTGCAATTCAGCGAGACTTGTCTTCTTGCTCTCGTGCTGGACCACTCGCTCGTGTGATGGCAAGACCTTTATTCTAAATGTGTCTGCACAGTCCCGTCGAGACTGCTGAGTCTGATGTTGTCTCTGCTGTGTCGCACCGCCGCTTCAGTGAGAGTGCTTCCGTGACTGTTACAGCACTGAATCACTTCCAGGAACAGTTCGTTGGACACGAATTTACTCGGCCATCTCCTGACCGAAAGCCAGTCGCATCTGCGGGTCTTTGGCCGGTGCCTGAAGCTCTTTAAAAAAGAGACTCGGCTGAATGTCATGATTGTTTTGGTATTTGCCGTTTCGATATTCAGTAATCTCACCCACAACGGTGTGATAGAGAATCTGACAGATCGGCAGACCGGCATAAATGCGGATCGGGTGGATCGCCTGAAGTTCGAGTGTCCAGTATCCGCAGAAGCCGACATCACCGAAGCCGGCACTGACGTGTACGAACAGGCCCAGTCGTCCGATCGACGACCGTCCTTCGAGCATGGGAACCAGATTGTGCGTCTCGGTTCGTTCGACTGTCCGGGCGAGATAGAGCTGGCCGGGGCGCAGAACGATCCCCTCGGGAGGAATCACACTGCGTCGATAGCGGTTCGGGCGCCGCACATCTAACACAATTTCCTCGTAGACCAGCAACTCGTCGTGCAGGCTGAGGTTGTAGCTGTTGGGGTTCAGCATCGCCGGATTGAACGGGTCGATGATGATATTCTTTCCCAACTGAGCCTTAATTTCTTCGCCGGTCAGAATCATCAGCAGGTGCAGTGAGTGAGAGGAGGAAACCGAGGCATGAGCTTACCAATCACACGTTACGGGGCCAACAAGTCAGATTCAACCCACGCCACGGACAATCCCACCGTCACAACCCGCAAAGTGCATATTAACCGTTTGAATCCGTACGTCAGCACTCAAAGTGACGACCCCAAAAAGTGACGCCCCCACAGTCTGGACCAGCGAGACCAAGGTTGACCCAAGTCAAAAGCGTCTTCCCGTTGCGAGGCGATTGCGTGTGGATTGCGGAACTGGGCGAGTTCCCGTTCGGTGGGTAGAATCCGTGTCTCGTCCGCATCATGAATACAGGACCGTTCCGACAGGTCCTTGGTTCGTCGGATTTTGTACTTCCCGCCAGACTCAACATCATCCTTGCCCCGGTTTTTGAATGGATTCATCAGATCACACTTCCTTCCGTCGAAAACTACGGGAATGGTACGTCGTGCGGGCGAGAGATCTTCCGTGGCGGAGAACTGCCGATCCCTATCAGATCTGGATCAGCGAGATCATGTTGCAGCAGACTACGGTGGCTGCCGTCATCCCGTTCTTCCAGCGATTCATGGCGCGGTTTCCTGATCTGAAAGAACTCGCCCGTGCGGAAGAAACGGAGATACTTTGCTACTGGGAGGGACTGGGGTATTACAGCCGTGCGCGCAATATTCTGCGTGCGGCAAAAGTCATCGTGGAACAGCACGAAGGCCAGTTTCCGACTGATCTGGCTCAATTGCAGTCCCTTCCCGGCATCGGACGGTACACCGCCGGTGCAATTGCCTCGTTCGCTTTTGACCAGCGTGCTCCGATCGTGGAAGCGAACACCCTGCGACTGTACTGCCGTTTGCTGGGCTACGAGGGAGACCCCCGGTCGAAGGGGGGACAAGAGCAACTGTGGAATTTCGCGGAGAACATCCTGCCGCGCAAACAACCGGGGCAAGTCAATCAGGCACTGATGGAGCTCGGCGCCACAGTTTGCACGCCTCGTGACCCCGCCTGTGGAGAATGTCCTGTTCAATCCTATTGCCAGGCATACCTGACCAACCGGCAGTCGACGATTCCGCGTCCAAAACCAAAGGTCGCCATTACGGCTGTGACCGAGGTTTCAATCGCCGTCCGAAATGGGGCGAAGTTTCTCGTCAGACGGAGAACAGCAGACGAACGCTGGGCCGGGTTGTGGGACTTCATCCGGTTTGAGGTTCCCCATGAGAGCCCGACCTTGCCAGATGCAATGATTGTCCAATCGACACAGGAGCGGACCGGA
>NZ_DASWWZ010000218.1:0-5880 GCF_036405755.1 Schlesneria sp. | reverse complement strand
AGACCGTGGTCAGCGTCCAGGTGTTGTCTTCATTCCGAAAGAACGTCTGGACCATCGGCTCGTCCTGGGAAACGAGCACATATTCTTGAAGAGTCGGGATCGTTCTGTAGTGGTCAAATTTCTTTCCCCGGTCGTAGGCCTCTGTACTTTTCGACAAGACCTCCAGCAACACCGTGGGATTCAGGGCAGTATCCTCGCGGTCGTCGTCAAATGTCAGATCACCGCAGATGACGCTTGCGTCGGGGTAGGTGTAGAGGCCGGTGGGGCACATCATCCGGAGGTCGTTGTCGTACGTCACGCAGGGCTGACCCTTCAGACGGTTATTCAATAGACTCAGCAGGTTTGTCTTGATTCGACTATGTCGGGCGGAACCTCCCGCCATCGCGAACATTTCGCCACGAAAGAATTCACTTCGAAACGGGGCCTGCCGCTCAATTTCCAAGTATTCGGAGGACGTCAGCATTCCGGATCGTTGAGGCAAACCCATGTTGAATGACTCTAACTCAAACTCAATTGGAGGTGCGATGATTATGATATCTGTTGTTTGGCGCGGCGGCGATTCGTCCAAATTTCAGTAAAAAGAGCCATCCGGCAGTCCGTTGTCATGCCCTGTTAAAGCATGTCCGAGCGGGGCACAAACAACAGAACTTCTGGAATTGTCATCAGCCGAGTTCCCAAATGCAATCTCCATCAACCTTGTGCTGGGTTGCGGTGAGTCTCTACAAATGCGTCACTCTCCCACAAGCAATTGCCGATACATCGTTGAAGTCGCTCTGCTGATCCCCGTTCGTGCTTAAAGACCGCTGCCATGAAGTCACATCGGCTGGAAAGTCTGTTGAAGAAATCGTCGGTTCGGGGCCGGGTCCTTACCTCACCGGCTCAACTGGCGGGTTATGATGCCGATGGGCTCGGTTACAAAACCTTTCGTCCCGATGCGGTGGTGATTCCCACAGATGCGGACGACATGATCCGCGTCCTCGCCAGTGCACGGCAACTGGGGGTGCCGATTTGTCTCCGGGGGGCCGGGACATCGCTGTCAGGTGGCCCCGTTGCTGCTCAGGGGGGCGTCGTTGTCCATACGTCCGGTCTCAGAAGTGTCCGGCACATCTGCAAGTCGGGTCTGTGGTGCGAAGTGGAATGTGGCGTCATTCTGAATCAGCTCGACGAAGTTCTGAAGCCGTACGGAATTTTCTATCCGCCCGATCCATCCAGTGGGCCAGTTTGCACACTGGGGGGGAACATCGCCATGAACGCTGGGGGGGCGCATTGTTTCCGCTACGGCGTGACTAGTAACTATGTGCTGGGGGTGGAAGCGATTCTACTGGACGGTTCCGTTCACCGATTTGGCGGACCGGCCGGTGGACGAGGCGACTGGCGAGAGGACTGGAAGCGATTCATGGTCGGTTCGGAAGGAACGCTCGCAGCCTTCACCCGTTTCTGGCTGCGGCTGCTGCCCCGCCCTGACAAGGTCTGGACGTTCCGAGCCACTTACCTGGACCTGATTACGGCCGAGCGGGCGATTCACGCATTGGTCGCTCATTCCTCGTTTCCGGTCGCGATCGAACTGATGGACCCTCGCTGTGTCGAGATGGTCGAGAACAGTCCGATGGCCGTCGGTCTGCCGAAGAACTCGTTCATGCTGTTATCCGAGATCGACGGACCGCCGGAACTGGTCGACGCGCGAGTCGAAGCCGTTGCACAGATTTTGCGAGAGGCGGGGTCCCAGGATGTGGTTTTCAGCGATGATGACGAACAGCGTAAGAAGCTGTGGAAGGCACGTAAGGCCGCTGGTGGCCTGATGGGCCAACTGAGTGCCGATTTCGTCGTCCAGGATGCGGTGATCCCGAAACGGGCTCTCGCAGAGCTGCTGCAGCTGGTCTATGACGAAGCGGATGCGGCGGGGATCCGCGCAGTGAACGTCTTCCACGCAGGTGATGGCAACTTGCATCCGAATTTTCTGTTTGATTCCCGCAAGCCGGGGGAACTGGAAAAAGTCGAGCTGATTGGAAAGCGGCTGATGCAGCGGGTCGTGGAAGTCGGTGGCACGCTTTCTGGTGAACATGGAATCGGCAATGACAAGACCGCGTATATGCCGCTTGTTTTCGGCGCAGACATGACGCGGGTGCAATTGGCGATTCCGGCGATCTTCAACCCCCGACATCAGTTGAATCCGCTGAAGGTGTTCGCGGGTCGCCGGTTTGAAGAGACGAACGGAACTGCCCCGGCCAATGGCATTTCAACCGGAAGTGCAGACCTGGCTCATGACGCTCCGCATGATGAAATCTACGAAAACGCTGCGACGACGGGATCTCGCTGCTTCACGCATTTCCTGGATGAAATCGATGGTGTTCTTTGCTTGAGTGCCGATGCGAAGCTGGCTGAGATCAATGCGAAAGCATCCCCCAGTCGGCTCCGTTTCCCGCTGATTCTTGATCCGAACGCCACGCTGCGTGAGCAGGTGAACGCCACAGGGTTTGCCCCCGCCTCGTCACGGTTTGGTCCCTATTGCGACAACATCATCGGGATGAACTGGCGATTTCCAAGCGGAAAGGTGGTTCGGGTGGGGGAACGCGTCGTGAAGACGACGACGGGCTATGATCTGTTCCGGTTTCTGCTCTCCACAAATGGCCGCTTTGGTGAACCGACCGACTACGTCGTGCGACTGCGTCCCGATTGCGGGGTGACTCGTGTCTATGGGTTATTCGGTGAATCAACTGATGTCTTGCAAGCGGCGGCGGACTTGTTGCAGACCTGCTGGATGCACTGGCTGGATTCGATCGACTATCTCGTCGGGTCACCGGAGGACTCGGGCCACCTGCGGATCGTGGTGAATAGTCCGGTGTCAGAAAGCGCCCTGATCGAGGACTTTGTTTCGTCATTCGCGCGGGCCCACGAACTGGTCTATCAGCCAGAAGCGGGAAGGGAGTTGCCGGCCGATGGGATTCCTGACTTTGTCTTCAAGACGTCTCCGGAAAGCCTGCTGGCGATGACCAGAGAAATCGCCGGTCAGGGTGGAATTCGGTGCGTGGCGCTTTGTTATAACGGTGTGCTTCACGGATATCTCGATGACGAGACAGCTCGAGTCGACCGTATCCGGCGACTGGTCGATGAGTACGCTCAACGGTTGACGATGGGGGGTGGGGACTGGTTCTCGCGGCACCTGCCGCCGGCCGAGATGTCACCGCTGGAAGCGGACTGGGTTCAGTTACTCGAACAGGAACTTCATTGATTGTGACGACGTCAAATTCGAATCGCCCGACCGCCGCTCAGTCGTGTCATTCAATGGACCCTGATCTGCTTGCGAGTTGCGTTCACTGTGGTTTCTGTCTGGAAGTCTGTCCGACCTACAAACTGACCGGGGATGAGAATAACTCGCCCCGTGGTCGGCTACGGCTTTGGCGCGAAGAGGCTGACGGGCGGATTCCGCAAGATCCTTGGACCGACCATTACACATCCGAATGCGTCGGCTGTCTGGCGTGTGAGTCGGCGTGTCCTGCGAATGTTCCGTATGGACAGATCTTTGAACAGGTCAAACATCAGCACGTCGCCCAGAAGCGGTCGCGTCCCCCCATCTCGTTGAGGTTTGCTGCAGGCTTAGCCCGGCATCAATCGCTGTTCAATCTGGCGATGCTACCAGCGCGACTGCTGCGGAAAGCCGGGATCCTGCCCCATCGCTTTCTCTTCAAAGGCGAGCCTGCCGCGTTTCAGTCGACGCAGGCCTATGTCAGCCACCTGATGCAAGTCCACCGGCCGACCGGTCCGCGTGTGGCGCTGCTGACCGGTTGCCTGATGGAATCTCTCTTCCGCGAAATCAACTTCGCAACCGTGCGGGTACTGATCGAGAACAATATCCAGGTCATCGTGCCGCCCGATCAGGGATGCTGCGGGGCGTTCCAGGAACATACGGGGATGGACGGCGTCGACCAACTCCAGGAACAGAACCGGATCGCTTTCGGGAAGCTGGATGTGGACGCGATCGTCAGCAATTCTTCCGGTTGCGGCCTGGCGCTGGGGAAGACCATGAAAGGCGCAGTCCCGGTTCGTGACGTGCTCGGTTATCTGGGTGAACAGAAGCTCGTCACGCGGACGAGGAAGGACCAAGCGGCGCGCGTCTATGTGGATCTTCCCTGCCATCTGGTGCATGGTCAAAAGGCGGCTGGCATTCCTGCGAACGTGCTGGACGCGACCGGATATCAATGGGAACTGGCACCCCAGGCACGTGACTGCTGTGGATCAGGTGGGGTCTATAACATTCAGAAGCCAGAGAACGCGCAGCAGATTCTCGCCCGCAAATCGGCCTTCTTGAATGAGGCGGTCGGTACCCCCGTCATTCTGGCGACGTCGAATCACGTCTGCATGATGCAGTGGAATTCCGCGAGATCCACGGGGCTGGTGAAGCGTCCCTACGAAGTGCGGCACGTCATCCAACTGCTGGATCCGCTGGGTTCCTAGCGGTTCGAAACAGATCCGGTTGTCCCTGATGGACAATGGGAGTCAGGGGACTGGCCGCAATTTGCAGTCTGTCCCAACCTCATTCGAACGAAGTCTGATCGAATGAAGTTGCCGGTCGGTGGAACTCAGTCGTATTGTTCACGAGATCGCCGTTCTCGCGGCTGATCTGCGAGGGATTCTTTCCGCTTGCGGCCTGTAACGATCCAGTAATCGTTGGCTTCAGCCACTTCGACGTCCCCGTACCACAGGGGCATCCGTTCGACGAACCAGTTCGGGGTCTTGGTCACGATCAGGATTTTTGACTTGGGTTTCAGTGCCCGATGACCCGTGTCGAGGAACAAGTCCGCGATCGCGTAGTTCGAGAAGTACGGCGGGTTGGCGAGGGCCAGGTCAAACTCGTCTGATGCGGGAGTTTCCCCTTCGGCGTCCAGGGCATACGTGATCCCGGGAGCTTCATTCTTAGCGATCCCCCGTTCCAGCGACTGAATGGCGCGGGCGTTGGAGTCGACTGCGTGGACCGAGACATTTTCTGCCGCGAAGGCGGCGGCCAGTGAGACGGTACCGGCGCCGCTTCCCAGGTCCAGGACCTTCATGCCCGGTTTGACGACCATCTTGTTCATCAAGGCCCGGGCACCCCCGTCGATATGACGATGACTGAAGACACCGGGACGACTGTACGCGTAGATGAGTCGGCCCCGGTCACGAAACGCGAATTCGCAGTCGAAGTCTTTGAGTTTCTTCAGCGGCGCCACTTTCGTCGCGAGATAGACAGTCCCCTGCTTCCGGACGGGGCGACGTGTTACCTTGGGAAAAATCGCCCGTAACTCTTTGTGAATCCACTGATCTTCGTCGTTGTCGGTGGAAACGACCATCCGGCCCCCCTCGACCAGACGCTGGTGTCCCTGCTGGAGCAGATCGCGGGTCAGCTCGGCCTCACCCCCCTTTTTGAAGGCGAACGCCACGAGATCCGCTTCGTGATCGGGCAGATCCGGCTGGCAGATCAGATTCAGGTTCGGGGGGGGCGGTCCATCTTCGCTGATACGGAATTCGCTCTGCGTCCTGTGAAAAATATCGAGAAACCAGCAATCAACCTGAGCGTCAGGATGATCTGTCGCGTAGGCGACGGCAAACTGGGCACGCCCGGCCGACGTACAGATCACTCGTTTCCCCGACATGTCCGGCAGAGTGTCGATTAACAACTTCTCTTGTGGACGGATGAAAAACGAATGAGGGATCGTTTCTTCGACTTTTTTATTTCGACGTGACACGCGCGGCTCTGTGGAGAAAGTAGGAAGAAGTCTGTGGCGATCCCGGGCAGAGGAAATCGCCAGTATGTGCCCGGAACGGAGGCTATTCTACGTCAAAGGGGAGTAAATTCATTCCCCTTTATGATTTGAACGGCCAACAATGATGGCGATCGCTGGAAAT
>NZ_DASWWZ010000217.1:0-14124 GCF_036405755.1 Schlesneria sp. | reverse complement strand
GACAAGTCTTCCGTTTCTCGCCTGGATCGCTGCTCAGGCAAGTTGTGTTCAGTTCTTTAATCCCGACTTCCTGCGTGGATTCGGCCTGGGAGTGCTGAATGGCAGTCTGTGGACCATCCCCGTGGAATTGGGTTTCTATCTATCACTCCCCCTCATTTACATCAGTGTCATCAATCGACTCGGTCGTCGCGGGGCCGAGATGGCGCTCGGTGGTCTCGCGCTCACCTCATTCGGATACTGGTTTTACCTGTCGGTTCACGCGAACCCTGGCAGCATGCTGACAAAACTCCAGATGGTTTCACCTCTGCCCCATCTGCATATGTTTTTGCTTGGCATTCTGATCCAGCGAAACTTCGACCACCTGCGCCCGCTTTTAGAGAACCGCGCTCCTGTCTGGCTGGCCGCATTCGCCACGTACATGCTGGTGTTGAACCCATGGGGTGAAGGAACGCTTTCGGAATCTCCGCTGCCCGTTCTGGTGGGGCGTCTACTGCTGACAATGGCTGTCTTCTCGTTCGCGTTTTCATGGCGAAACCTTAGCGGAACGCTGCTGCGTGACCAGGATCTGTCCTACGGCGTTTACCTCTACCACGGACTGGCCATCAATGTCCTGAAAGAGCTCGATTTGGGAGGGAGCCCGCTTCACCTGCTGCTGGTCTCGGTCATCACGGTGATCTGTGCGGCGTTGTCGTGGACTCTCGTCGAACGCCCCGCGGTTTCGCGGAAGCCGTCCCATCGACGTGATGAACACCAAATCTCTACCACCGCCGAACCACTCTCGACTCCCACGGGTGCTTTCGTTTCGGAACGTCGAGCGGCCTGAGGCCCGTCGCGGGGGAGTTTTGCCTGTCCGACACCAACTCCATTCACGGCGTGCCCGAGTGGGAGGATTTCTGTAAAGCCTCTCTGAACGGTCCCGTCTCCCCGCTTCGTCCGGATCGAACACTGTCAGAATCGTTACAACCGCTCCAGCCGGCGAGGCTTGCCACGAAGAAGGCCGCGATCAGCGAATTGGTGTGTTGTCGCGATTTTCCTCAAGCCGATCTTGTGACCGATTAGTGAAGGAAATTACGATCGTGGACAGCTCTACGTCCTCCTGTACTCATTGATTGTGGGAATCTAAATACCGTGACAAAATTGCAACGTATGTTGACGTCATTGGTCGCAGCGATTCCTGCCGCGTATCTGGTTTTCGAACTCGTCCGGGCCATGCTGTCACACTCCGAGAATCTTTCGGGGATGGCGTATGCCACGATGGGATTGACTCTTCTCGCAGCGCTGACTGCCGTGCTGATCCCCGTCGGGATTATGGTGGGCGGGAAACGAAAGTCGGCCGCTGCGAAGGCAGGGGCGACCAACTCTTCGGCCAGTGAGGAAATCGAAACCGTCGATGAAGTTGATGACGGTGTCGATGTGATGGACGAATCGAGCGATGCCATCAGCAGTGGTTCCTCTGAATTCGAATTCTCCGAAACCAGCGACGAAATGCTGATCGACGAAAGTGATGACGGGTTGTCGGTAGATGAATTCGACGATTTCGACATCGACGAAGAAGAGCCCAAGCCGAAGAAGAAAAAGAAGTAGACTACTTCGTTCGACCTCTTCGTTTGGCGGTCATTACTCGATCAACGAAGTCGGGCAACACGATCCTTCGTCTGCGACAGGATCGTTGCCATCGGCACCTCGCTGCCGATTCGCTTCCGCAGCAACAGACCTCACAAGTCACGGTCCCGTTTGAATACCGTCGTACCTTCCCCGCTTGGGGCATCGAGGCGGTGAAGTTGCGTTCCGTCATGGCATTGCGCCGCGAACAGTTCGCCGGGCTGACCGGTACCGAAGTGACTTCGGCGTTATAACGACGGAACGACGTCTTGCCCCTCTCTCCCTGAAGCGACTGCTGCACTACTAAAGCTACACTCAGGGGAGTAGCGCTGCGGGGAGTGACGCTGCGGTCTGGCTGGTGGATGCCGCGACATGGACTCGCCGCCGTGATCCGGCAACTCGCGCAGACAGGGGACTAACTGCTGGCACTTCGGTAGTGCTGCAAAGACCAGTTGAAAATCAGACGTGAGACCGCGAACGATGCCGCGGCTGAGGCGAGTGTCAGCAGGCTCAGCCAGTTGGGTTCCAGCGCCTTACCCAGCAGCACGCGTGCAGGAACGGTGATGACCAGCAGGATGGGCAGGACGTACGAGAACAGAAACCGAAACACCTCCGCTGTCGGCGAACCGGTGTAGATGCTGCTGGGATACCGCGCGAAGATGGTGACGTAGAACCAGAAATCGAGCAGTCCCTGGTTCCGTCCGAAGAAGATACTTGTCGCCGCCAATCCGATCATCAGGCTGTAAAAAAAGACAACTGCCGCCACGATCAGCAGCAGATACATCACCACTGGCACCCACGTCACGGAATGCTGTGCCCCGACGACGGAATAGATCAATAGTCCGACCGCAAAGGCCACTTGCGAGACCATCGCCAGTTCCATCTTTTCCAGTGAGACCAGAAACTGCGTATCGATTGGCTTGAGCAATGCAAAATCGAGATCGCCAGTCCGAATCAACTCACTGAAGCGGGCACAGTTCGGCATGAAGAAGGCTTCGACGAGGGCGTTGACCAGCATCCCGGTGGCCATAAACCCGAAGTACTCTTCACGAGACCAGTCGTTGATCTGGTTCACATTCCTGTAGATCAGGTCGAACATGATGACCTGAACAATAAACCAGAAGCCGCGAGTGAAAAGAGTGATCAGGAAATTGCTGCGAAACGTCAGTTCGCGCAGGCAGGAATTCCGGAAGAACGTCCCGAACACTCGACGGTATTTCCGCACAGTCGCCATCAACGTCTGCCTTACACTTACGACACGTAGTCGACCCCGCGCGAACCGGCCTTGATCGATCCAACGACCCAGTGCTCAGTCCCCGCCAGAGTCAACTGCCGTCGAATGCTCTCGACAAATGTCGGACGGACAATCAGTGTAAAACCGATCCCCATGTTGAAGACGTGGTACATCTCGTCCCGATCGATTCCCCCGAGATTCTGAAGCCAGGTGAAAGTCGGGGGAACGGGCCACGAATTCCGGTCGATCTGCAGGCGGCATCCTTCCGGCAGCAAACGTTCAATGTTGTCTTTCAGCCCGCCGCCGGTGATGTGAGCCAGACCTGAGATCGCTACTTTCACGCGGTAGGACTTCAAGATCTTCAGAATGGTTTTCGGATAGAGTCGCGTCGGTTCCAGCAGGATTTCTCCCACGGTGCGGTCCAGTTCGTCGATGCGTTGATCGACTGCGAGTCCGGCCATACCAAAGACGACCTTGCGAATGAGGCTGTAGCCATTGGAATGGAATCCGCTGGACGGCAGGCCGATCACCACGTCACCGGGCCGAATGGCACGCCCATCGATCAGTCGAGATCGCTCGGCCACGCCGACACAGAATCCGGCCATGTCGAAATCGCCATCGTGGTAAATGTCCGGCATGATCGCCGTTTCACCACCCAGCAGGGACGCTCCACATTCAACACAGCCGTCACTGACCCCTTTGACGAGGGCCCCGATCAGGTCCGGGTTGTCTTTTCCGAGAGCGAGATAATCCAGAAACAGTAGCGGTTCTGCCCCGAGACAAAGAACATCGTTCACGGACATCGCGACCAGATCGATGCCCACGGTGTCGAACTTGCCCACCAGTTGAGCGACTTTCAGTTTGGTCCCCACGCCGTCGGTCCCCGAAACCAGGACCGGATCCTGATAGCTGGCAGCCCCCGGACGACTGGAATGGTTCAGTCGCATCAACCCCGCGAACGCATCCGCGACAGGAATGACCCGCGGCGTGAACGTCCGTTGCATCATCGCTGGCAATCGTCGCATCGCTTCATCGTAGAGCTCAAGGTCAACACCTGCTGACTTGTAGGTGACGTTCGCCATGCTGGTCAAAAACTTTCAGGTCGGGGGATCAAGGGACAAATTCGGCTCGATGGGATGATAGCGACTTACACATGCGTTGTCAGTTCGTGAGCCCCCCGCGCCCCTTCAATTCAGCGAGGACTCACGTAAGGCCCATCTCATCGGCCCACACCCAATATCGGGCGACATAACCGCATATTTAACAAAACTTTGCAAAGAGAGAGTCGTCACTTCTTAACTCCCGATCGCGAACAGGATTTTGGCATCGGTCCCATCCCTGCTGAGATTCTCACCCGTCCAGAAGCCACGGTACAGCCGGCACCAGGTGCACACGGGATTGATGAACGATTCCATCAGGAAACGCTGATCGAACGAGATCACCCGCCGGGGACGAACCGCATCTCGATCCGGTTGACATCGTTGACCGAGTTGCGATGCTGAAATGCTGGAAAACACCATCAGAAGAAAGTTGAAACTGTGCCTGATGCCTTACGCTCGCGAATGACGCTTGGAATCCCCATCACGCTGGGTGTCATCCTGATGACCCTGAACGTGACACTGATGATCTTCTGGATCGCGGTGCTGGCGCGTTCTGCCGGTTGGAGTGCCCTGATCATCGGGGTAGCGGTGTTTGCACTGATCCTTGTCGGACTTTCCTTTTACCTGTTTCTGATGATCAAGGAAGTCCGACTGAACCAGCGGCAGGCGAACTTCATTGATAGTGTGACGCACGAACTGAAGTCCCCTATCGCTTCACTCCGTTTGTATCTTGAAACTCTCGAGATGCGGTCGATCAGTGACGAACAGCGCACGAAGTTCTATCGCGTCATGGAAGAAGAACTGGAACGCCTCGATCACTTGATCACTCAATTACTGGAAGTCGGTCGGATCGATGCGATTGGTGCCCAGTCCGATCCCGAAGAGTTATCTTTGGAGGCCGTCCTCAGGAAATGTGGCGCGGCCGCCTGCGCCCATCACAAGCGGGAAGAGGCAGAGACAATCTCGTACGATGTCCAGCCGATGATGGTCTTTGCCCGTCGCCTGGTGCTCGAAACCATCTTCCGTAACCTGCTCGACAATGCCATCAAGTATGCGGGTGATCCACCTCAGGTCGAAGTGCAGGTCCGGGGTGGGGACCGGGGTCGAGTCATCATCAGAATCATCGACAATGGCCTCGGGGTTCCCCATGAACTGCGGAAACGCATCTTCGGTATGTTCTTCCGCGGCGGAAGTGAACTGACCCGACGTCAGAAGGGGACCGGTTTGGGTCTGTACATCGTTCATACCTTGGTCAAATTACTGAATGGGCGGGTCAGCGTTCACGATCGGGTTGGTCGATCGGGCAGCGTGTTTGAGGTCGACCTGCCCGGACACCGCGAATTCCCCGAATCCGTCACCATTCCCAGATGACACAGCGACAAAGAGGAATTCCTCGCCCGTCTGTCAGGACGTCTCTTACCTGCTGGCAGCTCCAAACTTTTCTGCAGGTCTCGGAAATGCCAGACGCAAGGTGGATGCAGTTCCGCCGCCACCATTTGCGTCTACAAATGTTGTCCGCGTCTAAAAACAGCGGCCCGCTCACTTACGCTCGGACTTCTCTTCCATGGTCAGGTCCACCTTTCCAGGTAGTGTCGTGCCGTTAATGACCAGGGTCAGCGGACCGACAATATGTGTCTTGGACGTATGGGAAACCGCCTGTCCCAGCTTGCGGTTGAACAGATGAATGATTTCGGAAGAGGTCACTTTCAGATCGCTCTGAGTGACTTGCAGCATCGGATTGCCGTTAATGGTGTAGTTGACGTCGAACACTTTGCCCGTGATTTTGTCGAGCGTTTCGCCATCCTGTTCGACGGTCCCTTCGTATTCATACTTCGTCCGAAAGCTCATCACCTGTCCTGCACCCAGGTTGGTTTCGGATGACCGTTCCCAGGTATCCCCTTTCTTGACCGCTTCGCTCGGCAGGAACTCGAAAGCACGTTCAAAGGTCTTCTGAAGCGACTCGGGAGAAAAATGACTCTTCGCTTCTTCGGACAGCTTGTCATATTCCCCCTCGGGCAGTTTGACGGACTTGACCTTGTTATCAGCGTCCAGTTCAACCGAAACGGAAAGCCTGAACGCGGCTCGAAAGATCTCCATCAGCGATTCCAATTGAGGAATCGCAGCTTTCTTATCGGGGTTGGCTGAATCAAATTGAACGGAGCCACCGGGAAAGATCACTTCACTCTGCAAGGACTCCAGTTTTTCTTCGACCTTCAAAGTGCCATCGGTCTCTCGTTGTCCAATTGACGAACGGGAAATTGCAAAGGACGTCGAAGTCGTGTCCACATCCATTCCCGCCAGAGTCAGTGTCTGTGTCGCCTTCGTGTCGCGGTGAACGACGGACTTACTCCCCTCTTCAAACTTCAACTTCAGATTGACTTCCTCTGCGCAGGCCAGCGAAGCAGAAAGAACGGCAGTCAATGTCGAGAGCACGAGCGTTCGGAGCATGATGGGACTTCCAATGCAATGGCATGGCGACCAAGCCGCGTCTCTGCGAGGAATCTCGAAGAAAGAACAACGCGTCTCAGTGAAATGTGAACAGCGGAACGAACCCGGAATCGGAGTGGATCAAAAAGAATTCCTTTTCAAAGACAGAATGTCAGTCTTCGCAAAATTTTCAAGCCTCCATCTCGTTTCGCATCGCCCCCCCTTTCAGAATCTCGGCGAATCTGGCCCCATCAACTGACGGGATTAAGGCCAACCGGTCGGCGAATTCACACGCGAGAGTGGAACTTCAGATGATCCATCAGGCTGGTTCGACAATCGAGCGCAGAACCTGGGCCACCCAATAGCTCTCCACAATTCCTTCACTCGCTATTTCGATAGTCAAACAAAATACATGAATAGACTCATTGACAATCAACGAGAAGACGATTAAAAGACGACTCATCTAGTGATTTATTTTCGTTCCTCAGCTTGACCTCAGGTCGCGAGGAGAGAGAGCCTTCCACAGGAAAAGGCTCAATTTCTCAGGTCACAAAGTCAACGTCAGAGCAGTTTTGCCAGAAAGCCTGACGCACAAACCCAACCCTACTGATGATATTTCTTGCGGGTTTTGAACGCCCGCCTCATGCCGCTGGCGCTGGATCGCGGTTCTCACCAGCGTTCCTTCTGTCGCTGCACGTCCATGTCGCCCGGCACGCCTGGGCATAGAAAGAAGCACACCATGCCCCCGCAGGATTTCGATTCCACATTCCGACCCCTCCTCGTAAATCAAGTCGATGCTGTCCCGGGACTAAGACCAGGAGCGACGCGACGTCACCACGGGCGCCACCAATCCGGGTTTACCCTGATCGAACTTCTGGTCGTGATTGCGATCATCGCAGTCCTGATTGCATTACTGCTGCCCGCAGTGCAACAAGCACGTGAAGCCGCTCGAAGAACACAGTGCAAAAACAATCTCAAACAGATTGCCCTGGGAATTCACAACTACAATGAGACGTACGGCAGCCTCCCCATCGGGCATCAGTACCTCGGCGGATTCGATGGCAACTGGGCAGACAACAAGGGGGGCTCTGGCTTTGGCTGGGGCTGGTCCATTCTTCCCTTCATTGACCAGGGACCGCTGTTCAATTCGTTTAACTCCTCCCAGCAAGCGGCCGAAACCGCACCGACGACTCCCGGTGGCACCCTATCGAACGCACTGCTGTGCCAGACTGTGATCGCCATGATCAGTTGCCCATCCGACGCCAAGCCGTCCCAGGGGAAGGACATTCCGACAACAAATCTTGATGATGGTGCGATCCCCAGGAATGCCACCAGTAGTTATCAGGGGAGCGCCGCCTCATTTGATGGATGGTCGGGCGATGCTGCCGGAAATTTCGCTAACCTGCAACAGTGGAACGGTGCCTTCGGACGCTCCAACAGCGGTGCTCGTCGCCTGCACGAGTTCACCGATGGGACTTCCAACACGTTCCTGGTCGGTGAAACGAAGTACCAGGGGATGGATTCCAGTGGCGGCAACCGCTCGCGCTGGTACGCCGCTGTCGACGGAACGCCGGGTGCCGCCAAAGGGGCCTCTGGCGCAACCAACGCATTGATGGACGATGGGCAATGGGCCATGAACTGGACTGCGGCACAGGGAAATCCCCAGCCCCATCGCACGGCTGGAAGTGCCCACACGGGTGGTGCCCAGTTTGCCATGAGCGATGGCTCCGTCCGCTTTGTCAGTGAGCAAATTCACCATACATCGCGAGCGTGGATCCCAGCAGACCCCTTCGATCACGCGAACAACGGTCGAGCATTCGGACTCTACCAGCGCCTTTACGCCATCGCCGATGGTCTGGTGTTAAGTGAGTTCTAATCACCCCGAATGACTACCACCAGTGAACTCATCGAGTGACGGCCAGGTCGGGTGACGACGCGACAGCGTCCTCACCCGGCGGAGTCTGCCTCATAGGGCTTCGCCATCTCAATCTACAAAAACCTTGCGCGGGAACCGTGTCGTGACAAGCAAAAAAAAACCAAAGCAATCGATCGCAATCATCTGGAGCATCTCGGCAGCTCTCATTACGGTATCTTGCCTGGGCTGCAGTCGAGGCCCGAAGATCGCCTCAGTCCGTGGAACCGTCACCCTGGACGGTGAGCCACTGCCCTACGCTGCGGTCGTCTTCAATCCTGAAAATGGTCGGCCAGCCGGTGCAACGACCGACGAGAACGGCGAATACGCTCTCAATTTCACGCAGGGCCGCGAGGGAGCCCTGATTGGGGAGCATCGGGTCATCATCACCACGCGGCGCGATCCCTGGAAAGACCCAAACGGGGAAGTCCACCCCAGCTCCAGCGAAAAACTCCCCACGAAATACAACACTCAGTCGACCTTGACGTTCACTGTTGAGCCAGGCAAGGCGAATGTCGCTGACTTCGACCTGGAATCGTCCGCCCCAGAATCGCAAGCCTCCCGTAAGCCAGGAGCCCGACGATGAGCCGCACGACTTCCTTATCGAGTTTTGGCATTCTGCTGCTGACTGCCTTTGTATTTCCGTGCCCGTCGCGGTCCGCCGAACAACCTCGGCGCCCGAATATCGTCATTATCTTTGCCGACGACTGGGGACGACACGCTGGAGCCTACGCACGCCTCGACGGACCTGGGACCGTCAACGACGTGGTCAGGACCCCGAATTTCGATCGTATCGCGGGGGAGGGTGTCCTCTTCCGACGTGCTTTCGTTTCCTCCCCCAGTTGCACCCCAAGTCGAAGTGCACTCGTCTCGGGACAGCACTTCTGGCGAACTGGTCGTGGATCAATGCTGCGTGGAGAATGGGATGGATCCAGTCCCGCATTTCCGCTGTTGCTACGGGATGCTGGCTATCGGATTGGAAAGTCGCACAAAGTCTGGACCCCCGGCACCCCTTCCGACGCTCCCTTCGGTGGCCAGCAATTCGCCTACGAGGCAGAAGGTCGCCGCTTCAACAATTTTTCCGAGAACGCGTCGAAACTTGTCGCCGAAGGAAAAACTGTCGAAGCAGCGAAAGCCGAACTCTTCCATGAAGTACGGGCGAATTTTGACGCGTTCCTCAACAACCGCGGAAGTGACCAACCCTTCACTTACTGGTTTGGGCCGACCAATGTCCATCGAAAGTGGACGAAAGGCTCGGGCAAAGCATTATGGGGGCTGAACCCCGACGACCTCGCAGGAAAGCTTCCGCCATTCCTGCCGGATGTCCCTGAGGTCCGGGAAGATCTGGCAGATTACTTCGGAGAAATCGCCGCCCTTGACGGCGCGATTGGCCTGATTGTTGAACGACTCGAGCAAATCGGTGAGCTGGACAATACGCTGTTGATCATCAGTGGCGACCACGGCGCCCCGGGCTTCCCACATGGGAAATGCAACCTGTACGACTTCGGAACGCAAGTCCCACTCCTGGTCCGCTGGGGTGGCGCCCCCGGCGGTCGTGTCGTCGATGATCTGATCAGTCTGACGGACATCGCACCATCGGTACTTGAATTGGCCGGGTTGCCCATCCCCGAAGTGATGACGGGTCGCAGCCTGGTAAAGATTTTGAAGGGTGACAAGTCAGGACAGGTTGATCCGCAGCGTACGGCCATCTACACCGGAAGAGAGCGCCACGTGGACAGTGCTCGTGCTGGCTACCTGCCATATCCGCAACGTGCGATTCGCACGCACGATTATCTCTACATCGTCAACTTTCGGCCTGATCGCTGGCCGCTGGGCGACCCTCACCGGCTGGACGGAGATCAGCCTCCGACGGTCGAAGAGGTGACGGAAAATACTCGGATTACGTTGGCCGATGAAGACGCGGGCCCCACCAAAGCCTGGCTGGTGAGTCAGCGTCGCTCTCCACATTGGAAGGCTCACTTCGACTGGGTTTATGGTAAACGTCCGCGGGAAGAATTGTATGACCTCCGACAGGACCCCCACCAGGTTAAGAACGTCGCGAATGATGCGGAATACGCGAATGCCCGCGTCACACTGGAGCGTCAGCTTTTGCAGGAACTGCAGCAGACTGGCGATCCCCGTCTGATCGATGAAGGATCCTATTTCGAAACTCCACCCGTCGGTGGACCACCTGTCACCCCAGTCGACCGCTGACACGGAGTTCGCTCTCATGACAAAGACCAGCCTCTCCTTCTCGCTCGCACTCATGCTCGTAATCGACGCGTCCATGTCGATCGCCGCCGATCTCCCTTCGCCCCCAAATATCCTGTTCGTCATCTTTGACGACTGGGGAGGAAGCCGGCATTCCGGTGTTGCCGGGTGCCAGTGGATTAATACACCCAACTTCGATCGGATTGCACGCGAAGGGATTCACTTTGCCAACGCCTTCACCTCGAATCCTAAGTGCAGTCCCTGCCGGGCAAGCATTCTGACGGGCCGTAATACCTGGCAACTTCGCGAGGCCGTGTCACACAATGGTAATTTCCCGTCGGGATTTGAAACTTTTCCCGACCTGCTCGAACGATCCGGTTACACAATCGGCTATACAGGAAAGGGCTGGGGTCCCGGCGACTTCAGGGCGAGCGGCCGCACTCGAAATCCCGTCGGTCCTGTGTACGACAAACTCAAGCAGGAATCCCCCACCACCGGAATCAACAAGAACGACTATGCAGGGAACTTTGAAGACTTTCTGCAACAGCGACCGGCCGACAAGCCGTTTTTCTTCTGGATTGGTTTCCATGAACCGCACCGCGGGTACGAGTGGGATACGGGAGCAAGGTCGGGTAAATCGCTCGATTCTGTGAACGTCCCTACCTACCTCCCAGACACCGAGATTGTCCGACGCGATTTACTGGACTACGCACTGGAAGTCGAATGGGGAGATGCTCAGCTTGGCAAGGCGCTGGCAGTTCTCGAGAAGACGGGACAACTCGACAACACCCTCATCGTCGTCACATCGGATCACGGGATGCCGTTCCCGTTTGTAAAAGGACAAATTCACGACGACGCGTTCCACCTGCCACTCGCCATTCGCTGGGGGGCTGGTGTTCCGGGAGGTCGAGTGGTGCAGGATTTTGTCAACGTGAGAGACTTCGCACCCACATTTCTGGAAGTCGCTGGCGCGGCACCCCATGAACAGATCACTGGCCGCAGTCTGACCAACATCCTTCGTTCAAAGACCTCCGGATACATTGAAAACCGCGACGTGATGCTCGTTGGAAAAGAACGTCATGACATCGGCCGCATTCACGATCAAGGTTATCCCGTTCGTGCCATCCGGACGAAAGAGTTCTTGTACGTTCACAACTTTCACCCGGAACGATGGCCAGCAGGCGATCCAGAAACCGATTTTGGCAACGTCGATCCCAGTCCGTCCAAAGAAGTCATCAAGGTATTGAAGGGGTATTACTACGACCTCTCCTTCGGTAAGCGACTTCCCGATGAATTGTACCGTATCACGGACGATCCCGATTGTGTCAATAACCTGGCCAATGAACTCGCGTTCCAGAATGACGTGCAACGACTGCGGGCTCAAATGGTGCAACTTCTCAAGGAAGAAGGTGATCCCCGAGTCCTGGGAACCTTTGGCGAACTTGAGCAATATCAATATGTCGGCGGACGGGGCAAAGGTTACGAAACGTGGCTCCGCCGCCAGGAAGAGACCGTTCTGAAATCCCTTCAGGAAACATTGAACGCGAACGGATCGAAAGAGCCTGCACCGCAAAAGTCGTCCGCTAAATAACTGGCTGAAGGCGGCGCAGTCAACGTTACGATTGGGGGTCGCAAAATCCGGCCCGAAATCTTCGGCTCAGGCCAGTGAAACGATCTTCGAGGTCGTTTCACTGGCCTATTTCTGTCCCTTGCCGATGCAGTAAAGAGATCTGTTTGAACGAACGAAGAGTTGAGCGTTCACGATGGCTGGCGTGGCGTTGAAGTCACTCTCATCATCGTTGAACTGATTCCGGGCCAGTAGCTCGTATTCCGGCCTGGCATCGAGCACCAGCATTCCCGCCCAACGGCACTGAACGTAAATTCGTCCCGCCGCGACGACTGGTGACGCATAGACTGGCCGCCCCCCCGCTTCGAATTCCGCCACACGCTCGCGATAGATCTGATCTCCCGTCGTTGCGTTGATACAAAATGCCTGACCCCGATCGTCGATCCAGTAGAGATGATCTTCAAACAGGACTGGTGTCGCGACGTAGGAACTGCTGCGACTGGTCCACAGAATTTCAGGCGTCGCCGCTTCGTCAACGGGATCAATCTTGATTGCGAGACTTCCCGCGGATCGAAAGCCACCGAAGATGTAAATGGTCTGGCCGTTCGTGATGACACTGGGGCAGATGGTTCCTGTCAAATCGTGATCAAGGTGCCAGCGTTTCTCACCCGTCCTGGGATCGATCCCCCATGCCTCTCCAGGGAGGGCCATCACCAGGTCTGTCCGCGACTCGCTCAACTTCACCAGCCCCGGCGTGCCGTAGGCAAGCTCCAGCGCTTCACTTTCGACCTTCCAGACTTCACTGCCGGTCGACTGATCCAGGGCTCGCAGGGAACGACTCTCTTCAGCGGCGTTCACGATGACAAGATTCTCGTAGAGGATGAGACTTGCCCCCGATCCCCAGCGGCGAATGCTTGATTCACTTCCGACAAGGGTCTGCCAAAGCAACTTCCCGTCGCGATCGAAGGCGACAACACCTGCCTTGCCAAAGAAGCAGAACACCCGTTCGCCGTCGGTGACCGGAGTGCTACTGGCGTAACCATGTTCAGAGATGTAGCCCTGAAAAGGATCTTCCGGCAGTGTGCCGGCCACGGTCTGACTCCAGACCAGACTTCCCTGGTCGCGATCGAGACATGTCACGTGACGCGTCAACCGTTGAATGTCGCCGCCTTCTTCTCCCGGAAGCCCGTAACCTGTGTAACTCGTCACATAGACTCGGTCGCCATGAATGACGGGACTGGACGATCCGGGTCCCGGAAGCTCGTACTTCCAGCGAAGGTTTTTGGTCGCGCTCCACTCCCGCGGAAGATCCGCCTTGCTGTCCGTTCCAGAGCCATTTGGGCCGCGAAACTGGGACCAGTCCTCAGCGCTGGAAAAGTGGCCGCTGGCGGCGAGAACGAACAGGGCGACAGGAGCCCAAAAAGAACTGTGGCTGCGTGCGGCCATATCCATGCCTCGTCCCTTCAAGAGAGATGATTGCAGTGGCGGCAGAGTTTGCCTGGCGCCACTACCTTTCGGATGGGGGTAATGTAGCACACTTCAGGAAGGAACCGACTCGCGATTCAGTTGCGATCAGATAACAGGGCAGGTCCCTGGGCTTTTACGGATCACGACGTCCATTGCCGAGAGGATTTTGTTACAGAACGGACTGAGAGTCTTCGAGCAAGTCTCTGCCAAGGCGAGTTCTCGTAATTGCATATCGCGGCTTTGTATTTGCGATCGACGTCTCCCCACATGACCTGAGTTCGATTTGTGTCATCGCTCATCCTTCGGGAACAGCGGGGAACTGCAACGTTGATTCGTGTTGGTTATGAAATCTCCTTTCAGTCTCCACAGCCCGCTCCCATGATTGTCCTGCTCTCCATCCATCCGGAACGATTACCGACGATCCGCAAGTCCGAACAACCCCGTGTCACCCCGTTAGTGCGCGCAACGGAATACATCGACCGCTTTGGCAACCGCTGCAGCCGACGGGTCGCTCCTCAGGGAAGGATTGCTTTTTCCTTCCAATGAGGCGATCGTGGAAGAGAGTGGACGGCCCGCCCTGCAAGTCCTGAATGCGACTCAGGCC